>JBOIFB010000165.1:0-404 GCA_050741415.1 Burkholderiales bacterium
CGTGACCAGGATCGCGCTAGCGCCCTTGTCCTTCACCTGCTTCCTGAACAGCTCGAGCACCTGGCGCGCATTCACCGGGTCGAGGTTGCCGGTGGGCTCGTCGGCGAGCACGAGCTTGGGGTCGCCCACCAGGGCGCGCGCGATGGCGACGCGCTGCAGCTCGCCGCCGGAGAGCTCGCGCGGCATGCTTTGCTCGCGCCCGGCGAGGCCGACCGCGGCGACCAGGGCGCGCGCGCGCCGCGCGATCTCGGCCTCGGACACGCCGCGCAGAAGCAGCGGCAGGGCGACGTTGCGCTCGACGCTGAGGTGCGGCAGCACGTGGAAGGCCTGGAACACGAAGCCGAAATGCTCGCGCCGCAGGCGCGTCGCCGAATCGTCGTCCAGCGCGCTGACGTCGGTGCCTT
>JBOIFB010000165.1:414-6611 GCA_050741415.1 Burkholderiales bacterium
GCCTTCGTCCACCGGCTCGAGGCCGGCGACGACGTTCAGCAGGGTCGACTTGCCGATGCCCGACTCGCCGATCACGGCGACGTACTCGCCCGCGGCGAGCTCGAGCGAGACGCCGTGCAGCACGATGCGCTCGCCGAAGCGCTTGCCGACGCGTTCGAGCCTGAGCACTAGACGCCCAGGTAGCGCCGGTGGAACTCGGGCCGGGCGCGGATCTCGGCCGGGCGGCCGCTCGCGAGCAGCACGCCGTTGTCGATCACGCTGAGCACATCGGCCAGCGCGAACACCGCGTCCATGTCGCGCTCCGCAAGAAGGATGGCGTGCCGGGCCTTGAGCGCGCGGATGAGCCCCAGCATGCGCCCCGACTCCTCGGCGCCCATGCCGGCGAGCGGCTCGTCCAGCAGCAGCACGCGCGGCGCGGTCGCGAGCAGCATCGCGATCTCGAGCCGGCGCTGCTCGCCGTGCGACAGCGCCGATGCGCGCAGATCGCTGCGCTGCCCGAGCCCCGCGGCCGCGAGCGCGCGCGCGGCGGCTGCGTTTACCTCGTGGTAGCGCTCGACGCGGCGCAGGAAGCGCATCGAGCCCGGCAGGCGCGCCTGCGCCGCGAGGCGGCAGTTCTCGAACGCGCTGAAGCCGGGGAAGATGCTGGTCTTCTGGTAGCTGCGCCCCACGCCGCGCCGCGACATTCGCTCCGGCGGCAGGCCGGTCACGTCCTCGCCGAACAGCTCGACGCGACCGCTGCTCGGCGCCAGATCGCCCGAGAGCATGTTGATGAGCGTGGTCTTGCCCGCTCCGTCGCGCCCGACCACCGCATGTACCGTGCCGCAATGGCACTCGAGCGACACGCTCGCAACGGCCGCCAGGCCGCCGAACGAGCGGCTCAGCGCCACGCTGCGCAATGCGACCTCAGCCATGGCCCGCCGCACTCGAGAACGCGAGCTCGAGCAGCACCAGGGCGCCCGCGCCGAGCGCCGGCCCGGCGAGCGTGCCCCTGCCACCCAGGATCACCATCGCCAGCGCCTCGGCCGAGCGGCGCCAGCCGAGCTGGTCGGGGTTCACGGTTCCGTCCTGCAGCGCGGCCAGGTAGCCCGCCAGACCCGCCAGCGCGCCGGCGAGCGAGAAGCAGGCGAGCTTGTAGCGCAAGGTCGGGAAGCCGAGCGAGCGCATGCGCGGCTCGTTGTCGCGGATGCCGATCAGCGCGCGCCCGAAGGCGGAGCGCAGCACTTTGCGCAGCAGGACGTAGGTCGCCAGCGCGAGCACGAGCGTAAGGCAGTAGCGGTGCAGCGGGTTCTCGAGGTCGAGCGGCCTCCAGCCGAACAGCGACAGCGATGGCCTGGCGTCGAGGGACTTGCCGTCTGCGCCGCCGAAGTATTTCGACCCGCGGACGATGAAATACGTCAGCTGGGCGAATGCGAGCGTCGCCACGGCGAAGGTGACCCCCCTGGCGCGCAGCGCGACCGCGCCGACCGCGAGCGCGGCGAGCGCCGAGAGCAGCATCGCCCAGGGCAGCGACCACCACAGGCTCACCGAGGCATCGCGACCTGCCATGGCGAGCGCGTAGCCGGCGATGCCGTAATACAGCGCGTGCCCAAGGCTGAGCAGGCCGGTATAGCCGAGCAGCAAATCGAGGCTCATGGCGAAGATCGCCATGATCATGATCCTGGTCGCGTACTGGAGGTACAAGCTCTCGCCCGCGAGCGGAAGCAGCACCAGCCCGATGAGCGCCAGTCCGAGAAGCACGCGCAATGCGCGCGGTGCCTCCATCACCCGTGTCCGGCAGGATAGTTCATGCTCGCAAGTTTAGCGGCTTGTTCGTCTGGACACCCCGTGCAGGGCATTGCTAGACTGCCTCGGCCCGGCCACCCGCGCTCGGCGAGAAGGATTCCGGAGAGGAGGAACTATGTTGCATACCGTGTTGCGTACGTTGACCGCCGCGCTGCTGGCGACCGCTTTCGCCGCGCAGCCCGCCGCCGCCGACGAGAAACTCAAGATCGGCTTCATCACCACGCTGTCCGGGCCGGCCGGCATCATCGGCAAGCACATGAAGGATGCGGTCGAGCTCGCGCTCGAGCAGCTGCACGGCAAGGTCGGCGGGCTCGACACCGAGGTGATCTTCGGCGACGACCAGTTCAAGCCCGACGTCGGGCTGCAGGTCGCCCAGAAGATGGTGAAGGACGACAAGGTCCAGTTCGTCTCCGGCATCATCTGGTCGAACATCATGCTGGCTGTGGCGCCGAGCGTGACCGAGCAGGGCGTGTTCATGGTAGGCACCAACGCCGGGCCGCACCAGCTCGCGGGCGACCAGTGCAACCGCCTATTCTTCACCACCTCGTGGCAGAACGACGAAACGCCCGGGGCAATGGGCGAGTACCTGCAGAAGAAGGGTGTCAACGACGTCTATCTGATCGCGCCCAACTACGCCGCCGGCAAGGACATGCTGGCGGGCTTCAAGCGCTACTTCAAGGGCCGCATCGTCGACGAGGTCTACACCAAGCTCGGGCAGCAGGACTACCAGGCCGAGATCAGCCAGCTGCGCGCCAAGAAACCCAAGGCGGTGTTCGTGTTCCTGCCCGGAGGGATGGGCATCAACTTCATCCGCCAGTGGGACCAGGCCGGCCTGCACGGCAAGATCCCGCTCTACTCCTCGTTCACCGTCGACCAGACCACGCTGAAAGCGCTCGGCGACAACGCCATCGGGCTGTGGTCGTCGGGGTACTGGAGCTCGGAGCTCGACAACCCAGTCAATCGCAAATTCGTGTCGGACTTCCGCAAGAAGTACGGCTACACGCCATCGTTCTACGGCGCGCAGAGCTACGACGGCATCATGCTGATCGACGGCGCGATCCGCGCCGCGAAGGGCAACCTCCAGGACAAGGAGGGACTGATCAAGGCGATGGAGTCGGTGCCGTACAAGTCGACCCGCGGCCACTACAGCTACAACGTCAATCACTTCCCGATCGAGAACTTCTACCTGCTGCGCGCCGAGAAGGGGCCGCACGGCGCCGTGATGAAGGTCGAGCGCACGGTCTTCAAGAACCACAAGGACGCCTACTACCAAGAGTGCAGCATGAAGTAGCGATGGCTGAGCTACTGTCGATGCAAGGGCGCGGCTCGGTCGCGCCCTCTTTTTTTGGCCGCGCCGCGCGATGAACCTCCAGCTCGTCCTCGAGCAGATCCTGAACGGCGCGCAGCTTGGCGTGACCCTGTTCCTGATGGCCGCCGGGCTGACGCTCATCTTCGGCATCATGAACCTGGTGAACCTCGCGCACGGCTCGTTCTATATGGTCGGGGCGTACCTCGCGGTCACGTTTTACCAGTGGACCGGATCGCTCGCGCTCGGAGTGCTGCTCGCCCTGCCCGCGACCTTTCTCGTCGGCGCGGTGATCGAGGTCGTCGCATTGCGCACGCTCTACCAGCGCGACCACCTGGACCAGGTGCTCGCCACCTTCGGCCTGATCCTGTTCTTCAACGAGCTGACCGCGATCATCTGGGGCCGCGTCGGACTATTCATCGATCTGCCCGGCTGGCTCTCCGGCACGGTCGACTTCGGCGAGGCCTTCAGCTATCCGCTGTACCGCCTGGTCATCATCGCGGTCGGCGTCGCCGTGGCATTCGGCCTGTGGTACGTCGTGGCGCGCACGCGCCTGGGGATGCTGGTGCGCGCCGGCGCCTCGAACCGCACCATGGTCGCGGCGCTCGGCGTGAATATCCGGCTGCTCTACACGTTCGTGTTCGGTCTCGGCGCGGCCCTCGCCGGGCTCGCAGGCGCGATGGCCGCGCCGATCTACGCGGTGCAGCCCGGCATGGGCGACCCTGTCCTGATCCAGGCCTTCGTGGTGATCGCGATCGGCGGCATCGGCTCGATCCGCGGTGCGCTCGCCGGCGCGCTCATCGTCGGCATGGTCGACACGCTCGGGCGCGCGTTCCTCAAGCCGGCGCTCGCCACGCTGATCTCTGCCCCGGCCGCGCAAAGCGCCGGCCCCGCGCTCGCGTCCATGCTCATCTACCTGCTGATGGCGGCGGTACTGGCGCTGCGCCCCGAGGGGCTGTTCCCGGCGCGCGGGCACTGACATGAGGCTCGGGCGGCGTCGCGTCGTACTGATCGCACTGGTCCTGCTGCTCGCCGCGGCGCCACCGGTGGCGGTCCTGCTCGACCAACCCTTCTATGTCGATCTGCTGCGCCGCGTAATGATCTTCGCCATCGCGGCGGTAAGCCTGGACCTGATCCTGGGCTACGGCGGGATGGTGTCGTTCGGGCACGCGGCCTACCTCGGCGTCGGCGCCTACGCGGTGACCATCCTGGCCGTGTACGGCGTGCACGACGGGCTGCTGCAATGGGCGGTGGCGATCGGCGCCTCGATGCTGCTCGCGCTCGCGATCGGCGCGATCTCGGTGCGCACTAGCGGGATCTACTTCATCATGATCACGCTCGCGTTCACCCAGATGCTGTACTACCTCGGCATCTCGCTGGACGTGTACGGCGGCGACAACGGCATGCGCCTGCCGATGCGCAGCCAGTTCGGCGGCCTGATCGACCTCGCCAACGGCACCCAGTTCTACTATCTGGTGCTCGGGCTGCTGGTACTCGTCGTGCTCCTGGTGCACCGCCTGGCCGAATCGCGCTTCGGCATGGTCATCCGCGCCGCGAAGTCGAACGAGGCGCGCACGCGCGCCATCGGCTTCTCACCCTACCCCTATCGGCTGGCGGCGTTCGTGATCGCGGGCGGAATTTGCGGCCTGGCGGGCGCGCTGCTGATCAACCACACGGCCTATGTCACGCCGGACTTCATGCACTGGACGCGCTCGGGCGACATCCTGTTCATGGTGATCCTCGGCGGCATCGGCAGCACGGTCGGGCCGGTGCTCGGCGCGCTGGTACTGCTGGTGCTGGAGAACGCGCTCTCGAACTGGACCGAGCACTGGCAGATCATCCTCGGGCCGCTGCTGGTGCTGGCGGTGCTGTTCGCGCGCCGCGGGCTGGCCGGCCTGCTCTGGCGGAGCGACGACGATGCCTAGCCCGCTGCTCGAGGTGGGCGGCTTGAGCAAATCGTTCGGCGCCCTGCGCGCCACCGACCAGGTGCTGCTCGACGTGTTCGAGGGCGAGACGCACGCGATCATCGGCCCGAACGGCGCGGGCAAGACGACGCTCATCAGCCAGCTCGCCGGCGACCTGCGCCCGGACGCGGGGCGCATCCGCTTCGCCGGCGAGGACATCACCGCGCTCGGCGCCGCGGCGCGCTCGCGCCGGGGCTTCGCGCGCTCGTTCCAGATCACCAGCGTGTACCGCGACTTCAGCGCGCTCGACAATGTGGCGCTCGCGGTGCAGGCGCACGCCGGTCACAGCTTCCGCTTCTGGCGCCCGGCACGCGCCGACGAGGCGCTGCGCGCCCCGGCGCGCGCGGTGCTTGAGCAGGTCGGCCTCGGCGCGCGCGCAGACGTCCCGGCGGCGAAACTTGCGCACGGCGAGCAGCGCCAGCTCGAGATCGCGATGGCGCTCGCCACGCGCCCACGGCTGTTGCTGCTCGACGAGCCGGTCGCGGGAATGGGCGCCGAAGAGTCGCAGCGCATGGTGCGATTGCTCGCCGGGCTGAAAGGCCGCGAGACCATGATCCTCGTCGAGCACGACATGGACGCGGTGTTCACGCTCGCCGACCGCATCTCGGTGCTCGTCTATGGCCGAATCATCGCCACCGGCACGCCCGCCGAGATCCGCGCCAATCCCGAAGTGCGGGCGGCCTACCTGGGCGAGGACTGACATGCTCGCCGTCGAAGCGCTGGAGACCGCCTACGGCCAGAGTCAAGTCCTGTTCGGCGTGTCGTTCGCGATCGCCGAGGGGCAGGTGGTCAGCCTGCTCGGGCGCAACGGCATGGGCAAGACAACCACCGTGCACTCGATCGTCGGCATCGTGCAGGCCCGTGCGGGCTCGATCCGGCTGCAGGGACGCGAGCTGCGCGGCGCGCCGGCCTACCGCCCGGCGCAGGCCGGAATCGGATTGGTGCCCGAGGGGCGCCAGATCTTCCCCAACCTCACCGTGTACGAGAACCTGGTCGCCACGGCCGCCAACCGCGCGGGCGCGGCCGAAGCCTGGACGCTCGAGCGCGTCTTCGCCTTGTTCCCGCAGCTCAGGGAGCGGCGGCGGCACTTCGGCAACCAGCTCTCCGGCGGCGAGCAGCAGATGCTCGCCATCGGCCGTGCGCTC
>JBOIFB010000166.1:0-6598 GCA_050741415.1 Burkholderiales bacterium
GCCCAACCCGCAGCCGCAAGTTGCTCATGCACGTTGAAGAGAGCCACCGCTTGATCGGCAAAGTCGAGCAGCGCGGCTATACCCTGATCCCGCTGGACTTGCATTACAAGAAGGGCCGGATCAAGCTTGAGGTCGCCTTGGGGCGCGGCAAACTCAAACACGACAAGCGTGCGGCAGAGCGCGATCGCGAATGGGAGCGTGACAAGCAGAGGCTGCTGCGCAGTCGCTCCTGAGGCAGCACTCGCTCAAGCGGCTTTCGACCGCGCCCTACGCGGCAAGTTCGGCGTACCGTGCTGCTCCGCCAGAGAAAGCCAGGTGGACACCATGGTATCCGGATTCAGCGACAGGCTTTCGATCCCCTCCTCCATCAGCCATCGCGCGAGGTCTGGGTGGTCCGAGGGGCCCTGGCCGCAGATGCCGACGTACTTGCCCTGCTTGCGACAAGCCCGTATGGCCATCGACAGCATCGCCTTCACCGCCGGGTCGCGCTCGTCGAAAATTTCCGCAACCAGTCCGGAGTCTCGGTCGAGTCCGAGCGTGAGCTGCGTCATGTCGTTCGATCCGATCGAGAAGCCGTCGAAATATTCCAGGAACTGCTCCGCCAGAACGGAATTGGACGGCAGCTCGCACATCATCACGATGCGCAGCCCATTCACGCCGCGCTTGAGCCCGTTCACCGCAAGCAAGTCGATGACTTGTTTCGCTTCGTTCAACGTGCGCACGAAGGGCACCATGAGCTCGACGTTGGTCAACCCGACTTGGTCGCGCACCTTGCGCATCGCTGCGCATTCGAGCTCGAAGCAGTCCCGGAAATTCGACGCGAGATAGCGCGATGCGCCGCGAAAGCCGAGCATCGGATTCTCCTCGTCCGGCTCGTAGCGCTCGCCGCCGATCAGCTTCTTGTACTCGTTGGACTTGAAATCGGACAGGCGCACGATTACCGGCTTGGGCCAGAACGCGGCGGCGATCGTCGCCACGCCTTCGACTAGTTTTTCGCTGAAAAATGTCTTCGGATCGCGATATCCGCGCGTTGCGGTCTCCACTTTAATCTTCAGTTCCGCCGGCAAATCCGGGTATTCCAGACAGGCGCGCGGATGAACGCCAATCTCGTTGTTGATCACGAATTCGAGCCTGGCAAGACCGACCCCGGCGCTCGGCAGCTGCGCGAAATCGAACGCGAGCTGGGGATTGCCGACGTTCATTGCGATCTTTACCGGAATCTTGGGCATTTCCCCAAGTTCAGTGTTCGATACCTCGAACGGCAGGGCACCGTCGTAGACATTGCCGGTGTCGCCCTCGGCGCAGGAAACGGTCACTTCCTTGCCGGCCTTGAGGCGTTCGGTCGCGTCACCGCAGCCGACCACTGCCGGGATGCCCAGCTCGCGTGCAATAATCGCCGCGTGGCAGGTGCGTCCGCCTCGATTCGTCACGATGGCGGAAGCAAGCTTCATCACGGGCTCCCAGTTGGGATCCGTCATGTCGGTTACCAGCACGTCGCCCTTCTTGACCACCGACATTTGCGACGCATCCGCGACGATCCGCACCGCGCCGGCACCGATCTTGTGTCCGATTGCGCGACCGCTGACGAGCACCTTGGCGCGACCCTTTAGGGTAAAGCGCTCGCTTACAGCCCCTTTGCGCGACCTTACGGTTTCGGGCCTTGCCTGCAGCACGTAGAGCTTCCCGTCTCCTCCGTCCCGGGCCCACTCGATATCCATGGGCCTGCCGTAGTGCTTTTCGATCGCCACGGCGTAGCGCGCCAGCTGCAGCACGTCCTCGTCCTCAAGCGAGAACCGGTCGCGGTCGGCCTGCGGCACTTCTACTACCCGCGTGGAGCGGCCCGCGGAATCCGCATCCGCGAACACCATCTTCTGTCTTTTGGAGCCGAGCCCGCGCCGGACGATGGCCGGACGGCCTTTTTCGAGCATCGGCTTGTGGACATAGAACTCGTCCGGATTCACCGCACCCTGCACCACCATCTCGCCCAGCCCGTACGAGCTGGTGATGAAGACGACGCCGCGGAACCCGGACTCGGTGTCGAGCGTGAACATAACACCGCTTGCCGCCAAGTCGCTGCGCACCATTTGCTGCACAGCGGCTGAAAGAGCCACGTCCGCGTCGGCGAAGCCGTGATGAACGCGATAGGAAATGGCGCGATCGTTGTACAGCGAGGCGAAGACCTGCCGGATTGCATCCAGCACGTTGTCGATGCCGCGGATGTTAAGAAACGTTTCCTGCTGACCCGCGAACGACGCGTCAGGCAGATCTTCGGCCGTCGCGGAGGAGCGCACTGCAAACGAAGCTTTACTTGAAGTAGCTTTTATAAGATATTGATAATTATATCTAATAGAACTATCAATGGAAGCCGGAAAAGGTGCCGACATAATCCAGGCGCGAACTTCGGCGCCACACTTCGCGAGCGCGTCGACGTTGCTTGGATCGAGCTTCTTCAGACGCTCCGCGATGCGGCGGTCGAGCCCGCCGATGGCGAGAAACTCCCGATAGGCCTGCGCGGTGGTGGCGAAGCCGCCCGGAACCATGATCCCCGCCTGCGCCAGGCCACCGATCATTTCCCCGAGCGAAGCGTTCTTGCCCCCAACCTGTTCCAGGTCGGTCATCCGCAGGTCTTTCAGCCAAGCTATGTACACGATCTTGCTCCCTCGTGGTCGCGGCGCACGGGTAAAGTGCCTATTTTATCGGCTCGCGCCATGCCGCGCAGCACAAACTGCGACCGCCCACACTTTGCGATGACTGCCAGACGCACCATATTCTTTATATCCGATGGCACTGGCATCACCGCTCAGATGCTGGGGCACAGCTTGTTGACGCAGTTCGAGGGCAACGAGTTCGACCAGGTCACCCTGTCGTTCATCGACAGCGCAGACAAGGCACAGGAGTGCCTCGCCCGTATCGAGCAGGAAGCGTCCAAAGGGAATGGACAGCCGATCGTGTTTTCGACCCTGGTCAACAACGACGTACGCGAGGTACTGCGCAAGGCCAACGCTTTGTGTCTCGATTTCTTCGAAACCTTCATCGGCCCCCTGGAAGCGGGCCTGGGCCTGCCCTCGAGCCACACCATTGGTCGCTCGCACAGCGCCAAGAACAAGCAGAACTACTATGACCGCATCGAGGCAATCAACTACGCGATGGCGCACGATGACGGTGCTACCGAGATTGAAATCGACCAGGCTGACGTGATCCTGGTCGGCGTGTCGCGCAGCGGCAAAACTCCGACGTGTCTGTATCTCGCACTGCAGTTCGGCGTCAAAGCGGCCAACTACCCGCTTATCCCGGAGGACTTCGACCGCAGGCAACTGCCGCGCGCACTGCGCACCCGAAAGTCCAAGCTGTTCGGGCTTAGCATCGCGCCCGAGCGGTTGACGGAGATCCGTGGATCTCGTCGACCGAACAGCAAGTACGCTGATGTGGAAAACTGCCGCTACGAGGTGGAGCAGGCCGAGATTCTGATGCACCGCGAGGGCATCCGCTGGATCGACTCGACCGCTAAATCGATTGAAGAGATCGCCACTACGATCCTGCGCGAGCTGAGAATGGAGCGGCATCTCTACTGAGCTGCCGCCAAGCCTCGTACAAGCAGATCGCCGCGGCGGCGGCCACATTGAGGGATTCCGCATCGGCAGCCATTGGAATCGTTGCGCGATGCCCCGCGCACGCTACGAGCGCCTTACTCACCCCCTGCCCTTCGCTGCCGAAAATCCAACCCAGGCGGCCGCTCAAGTCCAGCTCATGCAAGGCAATCCCCTCTCGTGGGACGGCGCAGATCGACTTGCCACCAAAGCGCGCGATCGCGGCGGCAAGGTTCTCGCCTTCGACTACGCCGAGAGAGAAGTGCCCCCCCATGCCCGCGCGCAGCGCTTTCGGCGACCATGCGTCGGCGCATCCCTTGGCCAGCACCACGTCGCCGACGCCGAAGGCCGCCGCGCTGCGGATGATCGCTCCGACATTTCCCGGGTCCTGAATTCCCTCCAGAAAGACGCATCCGGGCGATTCTTCGAGGCGGATCCTGTCCTTGCGGATCTCGATTTCAGCCGCGATGCCCGTCGGCGTTTCCGCGTCGGTGATCGAGCGGAAAATAGAATCCGACAGTAGTACGGGCTTAATCGCCGCACGCCGCAGCAGAAGCGCTACCTCGGCGCGTCGCAACCCGTCCTCACTGACTAATACCGCCTTAGGGCGCTCGCCCTGGTCCAGGTAGGCGGTCACAAGGTGCGGACCCTCGATAAGCGTGCAGCGCTCCTCGCGGCGCGCACGTGCATCGCGCACCAGCCGCTGCCAGCGGTGTACCCGTGGATTCGCGCGCGAACGTAGGCCGCTCATTCAATTAGCCGGCGGACCGGAGAGAACGAGCGGCGATAGATCTCGCAAACTCCGTAACGCCTTAGCAGTTCGAGATGTTCCCGTGTGGGATAGCCCTTGTGGCGGTCGAGCCCGTACTGCGGGTAGACCAAGTGCAAACGGCGCATCTCTGCATCCCGCCCAGTCTTGGCGAGTATCGATGCGGCAGAGATGACTGAATGCAACCGGTCTCCGCCTACGATCGCACGCGCTCTGCAACTGGACAGCTTCGGGCAGCGATCGCCATCTATCCAAGCCTCGTCGACGGGCAGTGTCAATCCCTCGATCGCGCGCCGCATGGCCAGCAAAGTCGCCTGCAGGATATTCATTCCATCTATTTCTTCGACACTCGCGCTGGCGACGGACCAAGCGCTTGCACGGGTTTGTATCTCCTGCGCCAACTTCTCCCTGCGCGCGGGTGCCAGCAACTTGGAGTCGGCCAGCCCTTCGATCGGCCGCGCCGGATCGAGTATGACCGCAGCCGCGTAGACCGGCCCCGCGATCGGGCCCCTGCCCGCCTCATCTACGCCGCATATGAGCGGACTAGACATGGGCCGAGTCGAGTACCCGGAGAACCGCGTCTGCCGCCTTCTGCGCGGTGTTCTGCCGCAAGTTCAGATGGATCGCTCGAAAATGCGCTATTTGCTTGCGACGCGTCTCCGCATCGTGCATCAACTCGGCAAGCGCTGCACTGAGGGCACCCGGAGTTGCTCGATTCTGCAGGAACTCGGAGACCAGGGCTTCGTTTGCGAGAATGTTCGGCAAGCCGACGTAGGGCAGGCGGATCATGTGACGCATCAACGCCCATGTAACCGGGGACATGCGGTACGCAATGACCATCGGAGTCTTGAATAGAGCCGCTTCGAGTGAAGCCGTACCGCTAGCCACTAAGGCGATGTCGGCCGCTGCAAGTGCTTCGTGGGAATGACCGAACAAGATTGTGAGCGGCAGTTCGCCGCCGGCATGGTGACGAATTGCCGTCTCGAAAAGGTCCCGTGTTTCGCGCGTAGCCATAGGGCAGACAAAGTGAATCTCTTTGAATTCCTCATTCAGGCGACGGGCCGTCTTCACGAACGTCTCGGCCATGTAGTGCAGCTCGGACTTCCGGCTGCCTGGCAGCAAGGCGACGATCGGACGCCGCAGCGGCAATCTCAGCTGCGCCCGCGCCTCGTCCTTGTTTACGTCCAGCGGAATCAAGTCTGCCAGCGGATGACCGACATAAGTGAACGGAACTCCGGCTTTCTCATACAACGGCGCTTCAAACGGAAACAGCGCGAGCATATGCGATACCGCCGCGGAAATCTTCCCCATGCGCCCGGCGCGCCAGGCCCAGATGGAGGGACTGACGTAGTGCACGGTCGGAACTCCTGCGCTCTTGAGCTTTCGCTCGAGATCCAGATTAAAATCCGGCGCGTCGACTCCGATGAAGACCGAAGGTCGATCTTCGAGCAATCGCGCGGCGAGCTGTCTGCGGATGCCGGTAATTTCCCGGTAATGCCGTAGCACCTCCGCGTAGCCGCGTACCGATAGCTTTTCCATGGGATAAAGGGAATCGAAACCCTCCCCTTGCATCTTGGGGCCACCAATGCCGGCAAAGCGCAGCTCCGGCCGGTGTCGGGCGAGCGCGGCAATGAGGTGGGCGCCCAACATGTCGCCCGAGGCCTCGCCGGCGACCATCGCGATCCCTTGCCGACTCCGCACGGCTCAGCGGATGATGCCGCGCGCGGAGCGCGCGAGGAACTCGACAATTGGCCGCACTGCGCTGCAATTTGCGGCCAGCTTCTCCAATTCGCGCCGAGCCTCTTGCAGACCCAATCCGGAGCGGTAAAGCGCCCGGTACGCGCGTTTCAGCACTGCAATGGTTTCCGCATCGAAGCCTCGCCGCCGCAATCCTTCGCTGTTGATGCCGTAGGGCTTCGCCATGTTGCCCGCGGCCGTGACATACGGCGGCAGGTCCTGCGGCAAATAGGTACCCATGCCGGTGAAGCTGTGGGCGCCGACGCGTACGAACTGATGGACAAGCGTCATACCGCCGAGAATTGCCCAGTCCTCGACATGGACGTGCCCCGCAAGGCCGCAGTAGTTGGCAAATATGGTGTGGCTGCCAATCTGGCAGTCGTGCGCGAAGTGCACATATGCCATGATCCAGTTGTCGTTTCCCATTCTGGTTACGCCCGCGTCTTGGACCGTGCCGCGGTTGATCGTCACGTATTCCCGGATCGTGTTGTCGTCGCCGATCTCC
>JBOIFB010000167.1:0-6583 GCA_050741415.1 Burkholderiales bacterium
GGCTGCGGGCGTGCGCGCGGGAAACGACTCTTCGCGGCGGCGGAACAGACCTTCTTTTTGCAGCATGTGAATTCCTCGGTGAGTGGTTGAACGGCGCTCAAGCCATGCACATTGCGTGCCGATCGCCAATTCGAGCAGAAACAGCCGGTTGCAAATCGACGGTCGGTTGCAACTGTCGCCGCTGACCGACGCCCGCTGCACGACCGGCATGCGGCAGCGCCGCGGCGCGCGGCAGTTCTACGCATGTGCCGACGCAGCACGCGAAATTTCTTTCGTATGTGCTGACGCATCACTTTCATTCGCGCAATGTGCGCGGACAGCGCCGTGCCAGTTTCAGAAAATCAAATTCGATTTGTAAGGCGGGTGCCAAGCTGGCGTCGTATGGTGATCCAATCGGCTAAGCGTCGAACGGAATAACCCACCAGAGGAGGTTGTATGGCAGACGAAACAAAACCCACATTCGCTAACCCTGCGCCGCTCGGCCTGGCCGGCTTCGGCTTGACCACGGTGATCCTGAGCCTGGTCAACGCCGGAATGCTGCCGCACGGTGGCGAGCCGGTCGTGTTGCCGCTGGCGTTCGCCTTCGGCGGTCTGGCCCAGATGATCGCCGGCATATTCGAGTTCCGCACCGGCAATACCTTTGGCATGACGGCGTTCGTGAGTTACGCCGCGTTCTGGTGGTGGTTCGCGTTTCTTCTCCTGTTGGGCGGCAACCACCTGCTGGATCTTTCGCAGGCGGGCAGCGGCATCGGCATGGCGCTGGTGGGCTGGGGCGTGTTCACGCTCTACATGTGGATCCCGACGTTCAAGCTGCCGAAGGCGCTGTGGTGGATATTCCTCACCTTGTGGATCGCGTTCTTCCTGCTCGGCGGCGGCATCCTGCTCGGCATGCCCGTACTGACGCGCGCCGGAGGCTGGGTGGGGCTGATCTGCGGCCTGATCGCCCTCTACACCAGCTTCGGCCTGGTGACGAACGCCACCTTCGGCAGGCCGGTCATCCCGCTCGGCCCGCGCACCGCCGGCTAGGCGGCGACACTGGATGCTTCCCGCGGCCGGAGGAACTCGGCCGCGGGAAGCGCGTCGAAACTGCATCAGGGCAGCGGATGTCCATCACATGCCGGCGGCGCTCGTGAAGCGTGCGGAGGCTGAGGAGATTTGATTATGAGCGACTCGAAGAGCGATCAACTGACCGAAGCCCAACTGGCAGTTCACTGGAAAGAGGAGGAGTACTACTACCCGCCGGCGAGCTTCATCGCCCAGGCCAACATGACCGACGACGGCATTCTGGAACGCTTCGGAGAGAAGAACTTTCCCGAGTGCTTCAAGGAGTACGCCGACCTTCTGACCTGGTACAAGTACTGGGAAAAGACCCTCGACACGTCGACGCCGCCATTCTGGAAGTGGTTCGTGGGCGGCGAATTGAACGCCTGCTACAACTGCGTCGACCGGCATCTGGCGCAGTACCGGAACAAGGCGGCGATTCACTTCGTCCCCGAGCTCGAAAGCGACCGCACCGAGCACATCACTTACCAGGAGCTCTGGGTGCGCGTGAACGAGCTCTCCGCGCTGCTGCGCGACTTCTGCGGGCTCAAGCGCGGCGACCGGGTCACGCTGCACATGCCGATGATCCCGGAGCTGCCGATCACGATGCTCGCCTGCGCGCGCCTGGGCGTGATCCACTCGCAGGTCTTCAGCGGCTTCTCGGGCCAGGCCTGCGGCGAGCGCATCGCCGACTCCGGCAGCCGGGTGCTGATCACCGCGGATGCCTACTACCGCGGCGGCACGCTGATCGACCACAAGAAGGCGGCCGATATCGCGTTCGACAAGGCCAAGGAGGAAAAAGTCGTCACCGAGAAGGTTCTGGTCTGGCAGAGGCATCCGGGCAAGTATTCCGCCCAGACCCCTCTGGTGAAGGGGCGCGATTTCGTCGTCAACGAGCTGCTGCCGAAGTACCGCGGCCAGCGGGTCGAGCCCGAGCGCATGCTGGCGACCGACCCCCTGTTCCTCATGTACACCAGCGGCAGCACGGGGCGTCCGAAGGCCTGCCAGCACAGCACGGGGGGCTATCTGTCGTACGTGGCGGGCACCTCGAAGATCATCCAGGACATCCACCCGACCGACGTGTACTGGTGTATGGCCGACATCGGCTGGATCACCGGCCACTCGTACATCGTGTACGGTCCGCTCGCGCTCGGCGCCTCGACCGTCATGTACGAGGGCGTGCCGGTCTATCCCGACGCCGGGCGGCCGTGGCGCATCGCCGAGGAGCTGGGAGTGAACATCTTCCACACCTCGCCCACTGCCGTTCGGGCGCTGCGGCGCGCCGGCCCGGACGAGCCCAAGAAGTACAACTACCACTTCAAGCACATGACCACGGTCGGCGAGCCGATCGAGCCCGAAGTCTGGCGCTGGTACTACAACGTGGTCGGCAAGAAAGAGGCCGCGATCGTCGATACCTGGTGGCAGACCGAGAACGGCGGCTTCCTGTGCAGCACGATGCCCGCGCTCGCGCCGATGAAACCCGGCAGCGCCGGGCCCGGAGTGCCCGGCATCTACCCGATCGTCTACGACGACGACGGCAAGGAGGTCCCGGCAGGCTCGGGCAAGGCGGGCAACATCTGCATCCGCAATCCCTGGCCCGGCCTGATGCAGACCATCTGGGGTGACCCGGAGCGCATGACCAAGGTCTACTTCGAGCGCTACTGCAAGAACAAGAACAGCAAGGACTGGCACGACTGGCCGTACTTCGCCGGGGACGGCGCAGTGCATGCGGCGGACGGGTATTTCCGCATTTTGGGGCGCATCGACGATGTGATCAACGTCGCCGGCCACCGCCTCGGGACCAAGGAAATCGAATCGGCGGCGCTGACCGTGCCCGAGGTGGCGGAAGCCGCGGTGATTGCGGTGCCCGACGACATCAAGGGCCGCATCCCCGAGCTCTACGTGTCGCTCAAGCCCGGCGTGACCGGCGACGACGCGTTGGCGAAGCGCATCATCAAGGCGATCGAAACCGAGATCAGCCCGATCGCGCGTCCGCGCAAGGTGTGGATCGTGCCCGACATGCCCAAGACGCGCTCGGGCAAGATCATGCGCCGCGTGCTGGGGGCGCTGTCCGCGGGCAAGGACCCGGGAGACATTAGCACGCTCGCCAACCCGGACGTGGTGGAGAAGATCCGCCAGCAGGTCGGCGCCTAGCGCTGCGATGCGCGCCGGGTCCCGTCGTGCCTGGCGCTACTCCCAGCTGCGCACGGGAAGCCGGCGCGGGCGCGCCGGTTCCGGCTGAGCGCAGCGCATGAACCGGCCGTGACCGGGGCGGCCGCGAAAGCGGTCCGCCTCGTACACGACTTCGCCGCGCGAGAGCGTGAGCGCGGGCCAGCCGGTGATCCTGAGGCCTTCGTACGGCGTGTAGTCGACCGCATGATGCAGCGCGCGGTTGGCGATCGTGACTTCGCGCCGCTCGTCCCAGATCACCAGGTCGGCGTCGCTGCCCGGCGCGATCGTGCCCTTGCGCGGGTACAGGCCGTACATGCGCGCCGGGTTGGCTGCGGTCAGGGCGACGAACCGATGGAGGTCGATGCGGCCCTTGAGCACGCCTTCGGAGAACAGCAGCGGCAAGCGCGTCTCGAGGCCGGGAATGCCGTTCGGGATATGCGGGAAGGCGACCTCGCGCCCGCCCGGCATCTTGCCTTGCGGGTCCTGGTAGCGAAACGGCGCGTGGTCGGAGGAGAACACGCTGCACACGTCGCCCGCAAGCGCCTGCCAGACCTGCTGCTGGCTGGCCTCGTCGCGCGGCGGCGGGCTGCAGACGCACTTTGCGCCTTGGTATCCGCCGGCGCCGAGGTGCGCTGCGGTCAGCAGCAAGTACTGCGGGCAGGTCTCGGCGTAGATGTTGAGCCCGCGCGCCTGCGCCCAGCGAATCTGCTCGAACGCCTCGCCGCCCGACACGTGCACGATCAGGATCGGCACGTCGATCAGCTCCGCGAGCGCGATCGCGCGGTGGGTGGCTTCGCGCTCGACCGCGGCAGGCCGCGCATCGGCGTGGTGCGCGGGCGCGCTGCGTCCGGCCGCGAGCAGCCTGTCGCTCAGCCAGGCGATGGCGTCGGAGTTCTCGGCGTGCACCATGACCATCGCGCCCTCGCGGCGCGCGAGGTCGAGCACGTCGAGGATCTGGCGATCCGAGAGCTTGAGGTCGTCGTAAGTCATGTAGATCTTGAACGAGGTGTAGCCGTCGCGGATCAGGCGCGGCAGCTCCTCGTGCAGCACTTGCGGCGACGGGTCGCTGACGATCAGATGGAACGCGTAGTCGACGCAGGCCTTGCCCTCGGCCCGGCGGTGGTAGTCGGCCACGGCGGCCGCGAGCGATTGGCCCTTGGCCTGCGCGGCGAATGGAATCACGGTGGTGGTGCCGCCGCAGGCCGCGGAACGCGTGCCCGACTCGAAGTCGTCCGCCATCTTGATCGGCGCCGGCATCGGCTGATCGAGATGGCAGTGCCCGTCCACCCCGCCCGGCAGCACGAGGCGTCCGCCGGCGTCGATCTCCCGCGCGCCCTTGGGCAATCCCTCGCCGAGCGCGACGATGCGGCCGTCGGCGATGCCGATGTCGCAGCGTAGGCGATCGGACTCCGTCACCACCCGCGCGTCGCGTACCACCAGTTCGGGGCCGTTCACCTGGCGCTCAGACGTCGCGGAAGAGCCGGCCCCAGCCCTGCACGCGCCGCGGGTCGGCGCCGGCGAGCTTGAGCGACCTCCAGACCACGGTGGAGATGGTGTCGTAGACCGGGATGCCGAGCTCCTGCTCGAGCGCTTCGGCGATCGGCGCGCCGCGCAGGTTGGTGCAGAAGATGGTGATCGCCTGCGGCTTCGCCTGCGCCACCTCGCGCGCCATGGCGCGCAGTCGATCGGCGCTCACTTCCGAAAACGAGAAATTGTCCTGCAGACCGAGGTGGCGCTCGGCGACGCACTGGAACCCGGAGCGCGCGTAGTTGGCGACGATCTTCTGCTGCACGTCGTCGCGATAGGGCGTCACGAGAGCGAAGCGCGCGACGCCGGTGGCGCGCAAAATCTCGTTCAGCGCGAGGACCGAGGTGCATGCGGGGATGCCGGTCGCAGCGGTGATGCGCTCGCACAGCCGCTCGTCGGCGTCGAAGCCGAGCCAGCCCGACGAGGTGCCGTTCCAGCCGATGCAGTGCAGCTTCGCGTGCGACAGCAGCTCGGCCGCGCGCAGAATCTCGCCGTCGTCGAACTGCCCCAGGGCACGCTCGGACAGTGCGATCTCGGTCACCCGGAAGCGGCCGAAATGCGCGCTGACCTCGGGCAGCCCGGCGAGCATCGCGGCGGTGACCGGCTCGAGCACGGTGTTGGACGAGGGCGTCAGCATGCCCAGCAAGATCCGCTTCGTCATGTGGCAGAATTCTCCGTCGAGCTTGCCGCGCCGAACCGGCGCAGGCGTGCCTCATTGTCACATTTTTCGTGCATGATGCCGCCGACCCTCGTGCCGAACCGCAGGCACTATCCGATCGTGTGAGCGCCGCGCCATGCGCATGTCGCAGGAGAGTTTCCTCAGCCTCGGGCCGCACGGCTTCTACCGTGTCGCCTACACCGACTGGGGCGATCCGGCCAACCCGCACGTGGTGCTGTGCGTGCACGGGCTGTCGCGCAACAGCCGCGACTTCGACTTTCTGGCCGATTCGCTCTCGCGCGACTGCCGCGTGGTGTGCATGGACGTGGTCGGGCGCGGCGACAGCGACTGGCTGGAGGAGAAGTCCGACTACAGCTTCACCACCTATCTGAGCGATGCCGCGGCGCTGGTGGCGCGCGTCACCCAGCCGGCGCCGCACGCTTTCGGCGGGCGCTGGCGGCGCCGCAACGACGCCACGCGGCTCGACTGGATCGGGACCTCGATGGGCGGGCTGATCGGAATGCTGCTCGCGGCCAAGCGCGCATCGCCGATCCGCCGCCTGGTGCTGAACGACGTCGGTCCCCTCGTGCCGTGGAACGCGCTGTTTCGCCTGAAGGGCGGCATCGGCCGGCGCCACGCGTTCGCGAGCGTCGAGGAGGTTCGCGCCTGGGTGCGCGAGGCCTGCGCGGGGTTCGGTCCGCTCACCGACGCGCAGTGGGAGCACCTCGCGCGCCACAGCGTGAGCGAGCAGGAGGACCAGAGCTGGGCGCTGCGCTACGACCCCGCGATCGGCGGCGGCGGGACGCTGCCCGCGCGCGCCGACCCCGAGCTTCCGCTCGGGCCCGACTTCCTGCGCGGCATCGACCTCTGGAGCACCTGGAACGCGGTCGATTGTCCGGTGCTGGTGCTGCGCGGCGCCGAGTCCGAGGTGCTGACTCCGGCCACCGTGGAGGAGATGCGCCGGCGCAAGCCCGGGCTGGAATCGGTCGAGTTCGCGGGCGTGGGCCACGCGCCGGCGCTGTTCGCGGACGCACAGATTGAAGCAGTGCGCGGTTTTCTGCTGCGCGCCTAGAGCCCCAGCCGCTTCATCTGCCCCGCGGGGTAGCGCGTGCCCTGCGCCGCGCCCGGGGGGCAGGCGGCGTCGAGCTGCGCGATCTCCTCGGCGGTGAGCGCGATCTCGGCTGC
>JBOIFB010000168.1:0-6560 GCA_050741415.1 Burkholderiales bacterium
CGCGCCGCACGCCCGCCTGCGCGCGCAAACGAGCGCCGCGCGCGCGCCACGGGATCGTATCCCGCCACGCCGAATCCCGCACGCACCAGATTCGCCCCGATCGCCGATCCCATGATGCCGAGCCCCGCCATGCCGATGGTCTGTTTCACCGCCGCCTCCCCGATTGCCGGATAGCCTTAGAATAGCGCGATGCCGCTCAGCCATATCGAACACATGCTGATCCAGACCGCCGACATGGCGGCCACACGCGATTGGTACGTGCGCGTGCTCGGATTTCGCGTCGGGCCAAGTCCGGATTTCAAGTTCCCGGTATGCTGGCTCTACCTCGGCGACAAGGACGTGCTTCATGTCACCGAAGGCGGTGAGCAGGTCTCGGACAACCGCAGGCGCTATGTCGGCCAGGAATCCTCGGCCACGCAGGGCAGCGGCGTCATCGATCACGTCGCGTTCCGCTGCACCGGGCTCGAGCAGACGCTGACGCATCTGACCGCGCTCGGCGTGCCGTTCAAGCGCCGGCAAGTCGACGACCAGGGGCTTTTCCAGCTGTTCCTGCTCGACCCGAACGGAATCAAGGTGGAGCTCAACTTCGCCAACGCCGAGGCGCGCGGCATCGGCCCCGGGCTGATGGCCTCCGACCTGCCGGGCTAGACCTTGCCCAGCGCGCGCAGCACGCGCTCCGGCGTGCAGGGCTGCGCCGCCACGCGCGCGCCGAATGGTGCCAGCGCGTCGTTGATCGCGTTCATCACCGCCGCCGGCGCGCCCGCGGTTCCGGCCTCGCCGACGCCCTTGGCGCCGAGCTCGGAGGTGCGCGTGGGCGTCGCCACGTGCGCCACCACGATGTCCGGCAGCTCGCCCGCCATCGGCACCAGGTAGTCGGCCAGGTTGCCGTTGAGCAGCTGGCCGTTCTCGTCGTACAGGCATTGCTCCCACAGCGCCGCTCCGATGCCCTGCACGATGCCGCCGCGGATCTGCTCGTCGACCAGCATCGGATTGATCACCGTGCCGCAGTCCTCGACGCACCAGTGCTTGAGCAGCTTGACGAAGCCGGTCTCCGGGTCGACCTCGACCAGGGAGGCCTGCATGCCGTTGGTGAAGGTGAAGCCGTACTCGCGCGGCGTGTAATGGCGTGTGACGGTAAGCTCCGACTGGAATTTCATCGGCAGCGTGTCGGGACGAAAATAGCCCACGCGCCCCACCTCGGCGAGCGGCAGTCTCGCCTCGCCGCTCGCCTTGCTGATGATCGCGTTGGCGGCGACATCCAGCTGCGCCTTATCCTCGTTCAGCATCGCCGCGGCGAGATCGAGAATGTTGGCCCGCAGCGCTTTGCCTGCCTGCAGCACCGCCTCGCCGCCGATGCCCGCGCCGCGCGAAGCCCAGGTTCCGCCTCCATAGGGCGTGGTGCCGGTATCGCCGGTGATGACGCGCACTCTGTCCATCGAGACGCCGACCGCGGTCGCCGCGATCTGCGCGAAGATCGCCTCGGTGCCCTGCCCCTGCTCGGTGACGCTCGCCAACACCGTGACCATGCCGGTCGGTTCGAGGCGGATCGTGGCGCCGTCCTGGGACGAGATGCGCGCGCCGCCGACGCCGTAGAACGCGGCGGACGGGTTGGTGACCTCGATCATCGCCGCTAGGCCGATGCCGCGCAACACGCCCTTGCTTCTGAGCGCCTTCTGCTCGGCGCGCAGGCCCTTGTAGTCCATCAGATCGAGCAGGCGGTCGAGCGTCTTGTGGTGCGAGAGCCGCTCGAACTTGAGCCCCGCGGGAGAGCTGTAGGGGTAGGCGTCGTCGGCGATCAGGTTGCGGCGGCGGAATTGCGCCGGGTCCATGCCGAGCTTCGACGCCGCCAGGTCGACGATGCCTTCGGTCAGCGCGACCGCGATCGGGTGGCCCACCGCGCGGTACTGGCAAGTGGCGTTCTTGTTCGTGAACACCACGTTCGTCACCGCCCGATAATGCTGGTGCTTGTAAGGCCCGCCGACGAGGCTGACCACTTGGTTGCCCTCGATGCCGCTGGTGCGCGGGTACACCGAGTACGGGCCGATGCCGGTCAAGTCGTCCAGCTCGAAAGCGAGAATGTCGCCTTCGCGGCTCACTGCCATGCGCACCTTCGCGCGGTGCTCGCGCGCATGGATGTCGGTCAGGAAGGACTCGAGCCGGTCGGCGACGAATTTCACCGGCCGGCGCAGCATCACCGACAGCGCCGCGGTGGCCATTTCGTCGGGGTAGACGTGCACCTTGATGCCGTAGGAGCCGCCGACGTCCTTGCAGATGACGCGCACGCTGGCCTCGGGGATGTCGAGGTGGCGCGAGAAGACATCCTGCATCATGTGCGGCGCCTGCGTCGACTGGTAGACGGTGAGCGAATGCTCCGCGGCGTTGTAGTCGGCCAGGATGGAGCGCGTCTCCGGGCAGACGCCGGTATGGCGGGCGAAGTCGTAAGTCTCCTCGACCACCACCTCGGCCATGGCGAACGCCGCGTCGACTTCGCCCGCGTTCAGCTCGCGCCTGAAGCAGATGTTGTCGCCCAGCTCCGGATGGATGACGTAATCGCCGCGCAGCGCGGCCTCCATGTCAGTGACCACCGGCAGCTCCTCCCACTCGGCTTCCACCTGGCCCAGCGCGTCTTCCGCCTGGATGCGCGTTTCGGCGACGATCGCCGCCATCGCCTCACCCTGCCAGCAGGCGCGCTCGAGCGCGATCGCATGCTGCGGCGGGGACTTGATTCCCTTAAGGTGCGCCAGCACGCCGACCCAGGGCGTGCAGACCTCGGCCAGCGCGCGCCCGTCGACCGCCGCGATCACGCCGGGCTGCGCGCGTGCTTTCGACAAGTCGAGCTTTTTCAGCTTTGCGTGCGCGTAGGGGCTGCGGAAGTAGACCACGTGCGCCAGGCGCGGAAAGCGCAAGTCGTCGACGTAGGCCCCGCGCCCCTGCAGCAGGCGTTTCGCGTTCGGGCGCGGCTCGCTCTTGCCGATGTAGTCCGTCTGCCGGGCTTTGGCCGGAAGCTTCTCGGGCGCATTCATCGCTTTGCTCCCTGCGCTTGGGTTTTGAGCACCGCTTCCACCGCGTCGACGATCGAGTGGTAGCCGGTGCAGCGGCAGTAGTTGCCCGACAGGTGCGCGCGAATCTGCTCGCGCGTGGCGCCGGGCCGGTTCTTCACCAGGTCGAGCGCGGCCATCAGCATGCCCGGGGTGCAAAAGCCGCACTGCAGCGCGTTGCGCTCGTGGAACGCGCTTTGCAGCGCGGCGAGCTCGCCCGAGTCCGACAGGCCTTCGATCGTGTCGACCCTGCGGCCATGCGCCTGCGCCGCCAGCATGAGGCAGCCGCGCACGATGTCCCCGTCGACGCGCAACGTGCAGGCGCCGCATACGCCATGCTCACAGGCAGTGTGGGAGCCGGTGAGGCCCATCTCCTCGCGCAGGAAGTCGACCAGGTGCTGGCGCGCCGTCACGCGGCGCGTGACCGACGCGCCATTGAGCACGAAGGTGGTTTCGATTTCCGTCGCCGGAGCCCGGCTCATCGCGCCCCCGCGCTCATTGCGCCAGGGCCGCGAGCGCGCGGCCGGTGAGTACGCGCGCCAAATGCAGCTTGGTGGCGCGCGAGTGATACAGATCGGGCGCCGGGTCGAGGTCTTCCTCCAGCGCGGCCTGCGCCGCGGCGACGGCCTGCGCGCCGTACGCCCGGCCCTCGAGCGCCGCCGCTGCGCGGCGCGCGCGCACCGGCGTCGCGCCAACGCCCAGATAGGCCAGCCGCAGGTCGGACAGCGCGCCGCCCTCGAGGCGCGCATGCGCGGCGACGCCGACGATCGCGTAATCGCCGTGCCGGCGCGCGAGCTCGACGAACGCCGAACGATAGCCGGGTCCGAGCAGCGGGAACTCGGCCGCCAGCAGCAGCTCGCCGGGCCCGAGCGCGGTGCTGTACAGAGCACGGAAGAAGTCGCACGCCGCTACGCGCCGCTCGCCGCCCGCGCCGCCGATGACGAGCGTGGCGTCGAGCGCGAGCGCGCAGGCAGGGTACTCCGCCGCCGGATCGGCCAACGCGATCGACCCGCCCAGAGTCCCCGCGTTGCGGATCGCGACATGTGCCACGTGCACCACCGCCTGCGCAAGGAGCGGTACATGCCGCGCGACCTCGGCCGAACGCTCGATTTCGCAGTGCCGCGTAAGCGCCCCGATGCGCAGCGCGCCGTTGTGCACCCGGATGCCCGAGAGTTCCTTCAAGCGGGTGATGTCCACCAGCAGCTCGGGCGACGACAGCCGCATGTTGAGCGCGGCGAGCAGGCTTTGGCCGCCGGCAAGCACGCGCGCGGCCTCCCCGTGCCGCTCAAGCAGCTCGAGCGCCTCCACGAGAGAATCGGGGCATGCGTAGGCAAACGACGGCGCTTTCATGCGGGACCTCCTCCCTCTCCCGGTGTCAGCCGATTATAACGACGCGGCGGATCACCTCGTGCGAAAAGCCGCGGCCCTGCAGGAAGCGCGCACGCCTGGCGCGCTCCTCGAGAGTCGTGGCGGGGAAGGCGTACTTGCGGCGCAGGATCTCGCGCGCGCGCTCGATTTCGTCCGCGCTCGCGCCGCCGGTCGCGCGCGCGGCCGTCTCTTCGGCAATACCCTTCGCGCGCAGGTCGTGCGCGATGCGTGCTGCACCGTACTTGCGCGCAAGCTGGCGCGCCCGCGCCTCGGCATAGCGCTCGTCGGAGAGCTGCTTTCTCCGCACCAGCTCTTCGAGCAGGCGCTCGAGCGCCTCCGCCGACTCGGCCCGCGGCGCAAGCTTTCGTGCGAGCTCGGCGCGCGAATGCTCGCGCCGCGCGAGCAGGCGCAGTGCGCGCGCCTTGAGCTCCGAAGCCGAATCCGGAGCGTCAGCCGCGCTTGCGCGCGGGCGCAGGGGCGGACTCCTGTTCGGCTTCCTCGTTGGCAGCCGGTGCGACCGGCAGCGGCAACGCGACTCCGGCAGCCTCGCGCACCTTCATCTCGATCTCGCGCGCGAGCTCTGCGTTCTCCTTCAGGAAATCACGCCCGTTGTCCCTGCCCTGGCCGAGCCGATCGCCCTTGTAGGTGTACCAGGCGCCGGTCTTTTCGATGATGCTGTGCTGCACGCCGAGCTCGAGGATCTCGCCTTCGCGCGAAATGCCGCTGCCGTACAGAATGTCGAACTCGGCCTGGCGGAACGGCGGTGCGACCTTGTTCTTGACTACCTTCACGCGCGTCTCGGAGCCGATGACCTCGTCGCCCTTCTTGATCGAGCCGATGCGGCGGATGTCCATCCGCACCGAAGCGTAGAACTTGAGCGCGTTGCCGCCGGTCGTGGTCTCCGGATTGCCGAACATGACGCCGATCTTCATCCGGATCTGGTTGATGAAGATCACCAGCGTGTTGGTGCGCTTGATGTTGGCGGTCAGCTTCCTCAGCGCCTGGCTCATCAGGCGCGCCTGCAGGCCCATCTGCGGCTCGCCCATCTCGCCTTCGATCTCGGCCTTGGGCGTGAGCGCGGCCACCGAATCGATCACGATCACGTCCACCGCGCCCGAGCGCACCAGCATGTCGGCGATCTCGAGCGCCTGCTCACCGGTATCGGGTTGCGAGATCAGCAGTTCGTCGATGTCGACCCCGAGCTTGGCGGCGTACTGGGGGTCGAGCGCATTCTCGGCGTCGATGAAGGCCGCCGTGCCGCCCATTTTCTGCGCCTCGGCCACCACCTGCAGCGTGAGCGTCGTCTTGCCCGAGGATTCCGGGCCGTAGATCTCGACCACCCGGCCGCGCGGCAGGCCGCCGACCCCGAGTGCCAGGTCCAGCCCGAGCGATCCGGTCGAGACCACCTGCACGTCCTTGATCGCCTCGGAATCCATGCGCATCACGGACCCCTTGCCGAACTGTTTTTCGATCTGCGACAGAGCCGCGGCCAGCGCCTTCGATTTGTTTTCGTCCATCGTGTACCTCTTCTTGTGTGCGCCGGCATCAACGGCGGGCGATTCCCGGGCCGGCACCGAGTACTGTATAAACGTCCATGCATTGTAGCGGTTGACCCATGCCTGTCAACCGGCTGCGCGTAAGATCGGCTTTCGCCCAATGGCGGCGACGCCTTGGTCAATTCATGCCAGCGCCGGGAGGATCCTTGAAAATCCGCGAGTTGCATCTTTTCGTGCAGGAAATCGTCAGCCATGCCGGAAGGACGGTCTCGCCGCCCGCGTTGCGCGCGGTGAGCTGCGCCGTGCTTGAAAATCCGGCGGCGGGAAGGTCTGCGACCGACGATCTGCAGCCGTTCGTCGAGGCCTCGGTCGCGGTGGGGGAAATCCTGACCCGCAGGGCGCTCGACGCGCTCGGCTCCCGCGCGCCGACCGCTTACGGCAAGGGTATCCTCGTCGGTGCCGGCGGAGACCTCGAGCAGGGTGCGGCGATGATCCACTGCCGCATCGGCCTCGCGATGCGCAGCGCGATCAAGAGCGGGCGGGCGCTGATTCCCGGCAACGCGAAGCTCGCCGCGCCGGGCGCGACGCTCGACATCGTCCTGGGCGGCATCGACGACGGCTGGAACTACGATGCCATGGACACCGCAGAGGTCCGCGT
>JBOIFB010000169.1:0-6507 GCA_050741415.1 Burkholderiales bacterium
CACCGAAGGCCATGAACATCGCCAGGCCCAGCCCCACCACCCAGAGCGTGCTCTCGGTGTGGTGCACCACCACCTTGTCGATCACCACCTGGGTGAAGATCGGCGTGGCGAGGCCGACCAGCTGGATCGCGAGCGAGGCGAGCAGCACGTCGCGCCAGATGCGCCGGTGGCGCAGCAGCTCGGGCACGAACCACTTGAAGCCGAAGGCCTGCGGCCGGGCGCGCGCATCGTCGGGATCGTCGGCCGGCGCCGCGTCGCGCCGCAGCAGCAGGATTTCGGGTTCGAACGCCGCGCCGGCATCTGCCAGCGGCAGCATCTGCGGCTCGCGGCTGGAGGACTGGAAGTAAGCCAGCTGCGTTGCATCGCTCCCGGCCACAATCACCGGTGCGAGCCCCACGCCCTCGCGCCGGAACGCGATGCAGGGCAAGGGGGCCGACTTGGCGTCGAGCGCGCACGCCTGGCCGCGGCCGGCGCGAAAGCCCAGCGCGCCGAGCGCGGCGAACAGCTTCTCCTGCGAATAAGGCGGCGGGAACTGGCCGAGCAACAGCCCGGGGTCGAACGGAACGCGGTGCAGCGCGCAGAGCTGCCCCAGCGTCCAGACGAAATCCTCCCGGGACATGTCTCCCCGCACGGCGCCCCCCGCGCCACGCTGCGACATCGTACGTCCCCCTTGCGAGGCGAGCATAGCCCTCGCCGCGTGCGGCGCAAAGCAAAAGGACAGCCGGATAAAAGGCGGAAGTAGTGCGCGCGGTCATTCGTCGCCGCCGAACGACAACGCGCTGCAGCACGAGAACTAGGTCGCAAAGCGCTTCACATTCTCCAACGCGCGCAGCGCGCGGGGTCTATGTTGGTGTTCTCGCCTGTTGAATCCCAAAAGGGGGGGTGCCATGAACGATCCGAGAATGTGGATGATCTGGCCGGACAACGTCGCGTTGTCCATCCTGGTGCTGGCGCTGATCGCGATGTTCGCGCTGTACGCGGCGCGCGCGCCGATGCACGGGCTGCTGCGCTCGTCGAGCCACGCCCTGGGCGGGCCGCTGCGCCTGGGGGCGCGCTGGCTGTTCGGCGTCGCGGCGGAGATGCGCGCGCGCAACAAGGCGGTGCTGCTGGCGCAGGGCCGGCGCGAGACGGGGCAGCGCATCGAGCGCGAGTTCGAGCGCCTGGCGCTGCTGGTCGGGCGCGACCTGCAGGGCTACCCTACGCTGCAGCGCAAGCTCCTTGAGGAGATCACCCGCGTCGAAGAAGACTACAAGAAGTGCGGCGAGGTGCCGCCGCCGCCGCCCGACTGGGTCGACGCGGTTGCCGCGGTAGCCAAGATCAAGACCGGCGGCGGCGAGGTGGTGCAGAAGATCCTCGCCGACATCCGCCAATCGGTCGAGGGCATCCACGACAAGGCGCTGACCGAGTACCGGCGCGCCTACCAGATGCGCCACAGCATCCTGGAAGGCTTCATGCCGTACTGGCGCTCGCTCGACAAGACGATGAAGCAGGTCGACAAGAACATGACCGGCATCCAGGACGCCGCTGCCCAGGTCGACGCGCAGATGGCGTCCTACAAGGAGATTGCCGCCCGCAGCGACGAGGCCGAGAGCAGCCTGACCCACTCCGCATTCACGCAATTCTTCATCGCCGCGCTGGTGATGGCGGTGGCGCTGGGCGGCGCCTTCGTCAACTTCAAGCTGATCGCATTGCCGATGTCGGAGATGGTCGGCGCGGGCGATTACATCACCGCCACGCTGCGTACCTCCGAGGTGGCGGCGCTGGTGATCATCCTGGTCGAGGCCTCGATGGGCCTGTTCGCGATGGAGTCGCTGCGCATCACCCACCTTTTCCCGCGCATCGCCAACCTGAACGACCGCATGCGCCGACGCATGGTCTGGATCTCGCTCACGCTACTGCTCACCCTGGCCGGGATCGAGTCGGCGCTCGCGCTCATGCGCGACATGCTGATCCAGGACAAGCAGGCGCTGCTGCAGTCGCTCGCCTCCGCGCCCGCGGTGGTGAACGAGGGCTGGCTCGGCCACATTCCGACCGCGGGCCAGATGGTGCTCGGCTTCATCCTGCCGTTCGCGCTCGCCTTCGTCGCGGTGCCGCTCGAGTCGTTCATCCATTCGGCGCGCACCGTCGGCGGCGCGCTGCTGGCGAACCTGGTCGCGGCGCTCGCCTTTACCCTGCGCATCCTGGGCAATCTGGTGCGGCAGGCGAGCCGGGCGCTGGTGCACGCCTACGACGTGCTGATCGTGCTGCCGCTGCTCGTCGAACACGCGGTACATTCGATGCGAAAAGAAGCTCCGGCCGCCCTGAGCGGAGACCGGCTATGAGCACGCGCGCACTCGCAACGGCGCTCGCCGCCGCCGGCCTGGCGCTCGCGCTCGCCGGCTGCGGCGACTCGCGCAGCCACGCGCAGGCGGTCTACCTGCTGGTGGACACTTCGGGCACCTACGCGCGCGAGGCCGGCAAAGCCGAGCTGGTGGTCAACTACCTGCTCGGCACGCTTCGGCCCGGCGACTCGTTCGCCGTGGCGCGGGTCGAAAGCCGCAGCTTCAGCGAGAAGGACATCGTCGCCAAGTCGATGTTCGACACGCGCCCGAGCCAGGCCAACGCGCAGAAGCGCGCGTTCCGCGCCAAGACCGACGCCTACCTCAAGACCGTGCGCGGCACCGCCCATACCGACATCACCGGCGGCCTGATCCAGGGCGCCGAGTTCCTGAACGAGACCGGCGCCGGCATCAAGACCATCATCATCTTCTCCGACATGGAAGAGGACCTGGACAAGGTGACGGTGCGCAACTTTCCGATCCGGCTCGACAACATCCGCGTGATCGCGCTCAACGTGACCAAGCTGCGCAGCGACAACATCGACCCGCGGCGCTACCTCGGCCGACTCGACGCCTGGCACAAGCGCGTCATGGCCGCCGGCGCGTCCGAGTGGAAGGTGATCAACGACATCGAGCGGCTGGACGGCATCTTCGCCAACAGCTAGCCGAGCCGCTCGACCCGCACGCCCTTCGCCTGCAGCGCGGCAACGATCGCCTCGCTGTGGGCGCGGTCGCGCGCCTCGAGCAGGAACTCGACCTCAGGGGTGCGCACCGAGGCGGTACCGAACAGGCGCTGGTGCTGCACCTCGACGATGTTGCCGCCGGCCTCGCCGATCATCTGCGCCACCCTCGCCAGGCTGCCCGAGACGTCGGGCATCGACACGCGCAGGCGCGTCAGGCGGCCGTCGCGCACCAGGCCGCGCATCAGCACTGCCGCCAGCACCCGGTTGTCGATGTTGCCGCCGGTTAGCACGACGCCGACGCGCCGGCCGGCGAAGCGCTGCGGATGCTGCAGCAGCACCGCGAGCCCCGCCGCGCCCGCGCCCTCGGCCACGGTCTTCTCGATCTCGATCAGGGCCACGATCGCCTGCTCGATCGTGTCCTCGTCCACCAGCAGCACTTCGTCTACCCGCTCGCGCGCGATCGCGAGCGTGAGCTCGCCCGTGTCGCGCACCGCGAGGCCCTCGGCAATGGTGTCGCCGCCGGTTTCGACCGGCAGCCCGGCGAGGCGCTGAACCATCGCGGGGTAAGTCTTCGATTCGGTGCCGTACACCCGGATCCTGGGCTTGAGCGCGCGCGCAGCGACCGCCATGCCGCCGATCAGCCCGCCGCCGCCGACCGGCACCGCCAGCGCGTCGAGCTCCGGCATATCTTCCAGCATCTCGAGCGCAGTGGTGCCCGCGCCGGCGATCACCGCCAGGTCGTCGTAGGGGTGGATGAATGTCAGCGCGTCGCGCGCTTCAAGCTTGCGCGCCGCGCGCGCGGCGTCGGTGAGCGTGTCGCCCTCGAGCACCACTTCCGCGCCGTGCACCCGGGTGTTGGCGACCTTGGAGTTGGGCGTGCCTTTCGGCATCACGATCACCGCGCGGACGCCCAGCCGCGCGGCGTGATAGGCCACGCCCTGCGCGTGGTTGCCTGCGCTCATCGCGATCACGCCGCGCCGGCGCTCGTCCTCGCGCAACGAGAGCAGCTTGTTGAGCGCGCCGCGCTCCTTGAACGAGCCGGTGAACTGCAGGTTCTCGAACTTGAGCCACACCTCCGCCCCGGTCAGGTGCGACAGGGTGCGGCTGTGCAGCATCGGGGTGCGCTCGACGGCGCCGGCGATGCGCGCCGCCGCGGCCCTGATCTCATCTATCGACAATGGACTCATGACGGCGGATTCGAAAGGAAGAGCGTCGCGGCGGGAAAGCTCGCGAACGCATGCGCGAGCGCGATCCTGCCGTCGCGCACGGTGACGGTCTCGCCCGTGAGCAGATTTTGCAGCCGCGAGCCTTCCGCCATCTGGCCGGCCGCGACGTGGGTGTCACGCCACACCGCCGCGTCGAGCGGGAGGTTGCCCGGCTCGCCCAGCAGCCTGGCGAACAGCCGCCCGGCGATCACCACCAGCGTGCCGGCCTCGTGGCGGCGGGCATAGGCGAGCACGTGCGCGGCCTGCGCGCCGCCGGCCTCGAGCGGCTCGTAGGCGCCGTCGGCGAACAGCGCCGGCAGCTCGCGCCGCAGGTCGAGCAGGCGCCAGGCGACGAGCAGCTTGGCGCGGCCGTCGAACGGGTGTGCGGCAAGCGCGCGCGCGACGGCGGCGAAGCCCGTGCGCTGGGCAATGTCGCGCACTTCCTCCAGCAGACGCCGGCGCAGGACGTAGTCCACCGGGCGACGATTGTCCGGATCGACCAGGCTGTAGTCGATCAGCTCGTTGCCCTGGTACAGGTCGGGCACCCCGGGCGAGGAATACTTCACCAGCGTCATCGAGATGCTGTTGAGCGCGCCGAACCAGGCCACGCTCGCGGCCTGCGCGCGCAGCTCGTCGAGAAACGGGTTGTGCTGCGCGCGCCCGAGCAGCGCGCGCACGAACTTTGCCAGCGCGTCCTCGTATTCCTCGTTCGGGCTGATCCAGCTGGTGCGGTCCTTCGCCTCGCGCGCGACCTTGAGCATATAGCGCTCGATGCGTCCGGCGTAGTCTTCGAGCGCGGCGTCGTCGAGCTTGCCCATGGGGAAGGTCCCGAGCAGGGTCTGGTAGAGCAGGTACTCGTCGTTGCGCGAAGGCGCCGGGCGACCTTCGCGCGTCCTGCGCTTCAGCCGGTTGAGCGCCTTCCAGCGCCGCAGCAGCATTCGCCAGGCCGCGGGCATCTCGGAAATCACGTCGATGCGCAGGCGCACGTCTTCCGAGCGCTTGTTGTCATGCGTGGAAGTCGCGAGCAGGGTGTGCGGCCAGCGCGCGGCGCGGTCGGCGCTCGCGCCGTGAAAGGCGCTCGGCGCGAAGCCGAAGCTGTCCGGGTCGGAGCCGACCTCGTTCAGCGACACCAGCGGGTTGTAGAGGTAGTGCGCCGTGTCCTCGACGCCCTTGGCGGCGACCGGGGAGGTGAACTGCTGGAACTTCATGGCGAAGCCGAGCGCCTTGGCGTGCAGGCTGCGGGACGCGCCGCCGGGTGCGCGCCCGAGCAGCGCCTGGCGCACGAAGCCGAAGATGCTGGTGTCGGCGGCGCGGCTGCGGCGCGTGGCGCGCGCCACCGCCCAGTCGACGTAGCGCCGGTCCTGCGCCGAGGGCTTGCCGGCGATGTAGGTGCGGTAGACCGGCATGCAGGCCGCGACTTCGGTCAGCGCGCGGCGCAGGGTGTTGAAGGTGTAGTCGCGCGTGCGCCGGTCGGCGCGCGCGATCCGCAGCAGCTCGGTCGCGAGCACGGTCAGCTCGGAGGCGAGCGCGCCGCGCATGATCGCCTGCTTGCCGCGGTAGGCCGCCTCCTCGAAGTCGAACGACTCGCCGCTGAACGCGCGCCAGGTGCGCTCGATCCGGCCGGCGGCGGCGGGGTCGACGAACAGCCCGTTCACCACCGCGCCGAAGCGGTAGCCGGTGGTGCCGTGCACCGCCCAGCTCTCGGGCACGTGCTCGTGGCGCGCGGTGATCTTCTCGGTCACCACGTACAGCGGCCGCGCCGGGCGCCCGCCCGGAGCCTCGGCTGCGGGCAGCCGGACAGCCGCAGCGCGCGCGTAGGCCTGCTGCAGGCGCTCGAAGTACTGCTTCGGGTCGTACAGGCCGTCGGAATGGTCGATGCGCAGGCCGTCGGCGGCGCCGTCGGCCGCGAGCGCGAGCACCAGCGCGTGGGTGGCCTCGAACACGGCGTCATTTTCCATCCGCAGGGCGGCAAGGTCGTTGATGTCGAAGAAGCGCCGATAGTTGATCTCGTCCGAGGCCACGCGCCAGAATGCGAGGCGATAGTGCTGCGCTTCGAGCAGCTTGTGCAGCGCGTCGCGCGGAGGCGCGTTGAGCTCCGCCAGCGCGGCGTCGAGCGCGCGCGCCACGTCGGGCTGCATGCGCGCCAGGCGCATCAGGCGCTCCTTGAGCGCGGGCGCTTGCGCGACCGGGCCGGCGCCGAACGCGGCACGCAGGCCGGCCAGCTCGTCCACCGCGGCACGCGTGGCCGGCTGCACGGCGAGCGCGCGCTCGACCAGGGCGAGGATCGAGGGGTACTCGCTG
>JBOIFB010000170.1:0-6502 GCA_050741415.1 Burkholderiales bacterium
GTGGGGTGTGCACGATCGGCGACAGGAACACGGCATCCTCTGCGAGGATGTCCTCCAATCCAGATGGATCGTGCGCCTTTACGAGGCTGTGCCAGGTTTCGATGAGTTGGGAGCTCATCGAGAGAGCTTAGCGTACGGCGCGGTTCGCGACGCACAGGCGTCGAGCGTGCGCGGAATAGAACTACTGGCCGAGACGCACGTCTTTTTCCTCGACGAGCGCCTCGGCAATCGTGGCAGATCGCTTCTAACTGTCATCGCAACTTGAGGTCGGACGCCATGCCAAGCAGCGCGAGCAGCCCCCACACGCTCAGCGCCAGGCCGGCACCGAAATACAAAACCAGGAAAATTTGGAACGCGAGGGGATTGTCTTCACGATTGGGCCGATAGGCACCGCGCCAGAAGTTGCTGCCGGCGTGAAGTTCGCCGACCCGGTAGCCGCGATACGCGACCGCCAGCAGACCGGCGCCGGCTGCAAGCAGGAACAATACGCTCAGCCAGTGCGGCATCATGACGCGCGGCTCGCGCCGGTGACTTTTCTTGCCACTGCCACGGCGATCACGATGAGCACGCTGAGCGCACCCGACATCAGGATCTCGAACGGCCAGAGGTTGTGCGACGTGGGGTCGACCGAGACGCCGATGACAAGACGCAGCACCACGAATCCCATCAGCGCCGCCGGCACCGCCGCGGCGATGCGCCAGCCGCCGCGCCATCGCCACAATCCCCATGCCGGCGCGGCGAAGCCCAGAACGCCGAGTGCGAGCATGCCCAGCATGAAGCCGCTGAACAAAACCTTGTCGCCATAGGACACCGGCGCATTCATCCGCCTCTCGTAATCGGCTTTCTGCGCCGCGGCATCGAGCGCGCTCAAGCGGATCACCCAATCCGGCTTGCCCTGCTCCGCAGCCGGTTGATCGTCGCCCGTGATCTGCACCGGAACCGTCGAGACCACCGGGGTCCCTGCGGAGGAACCGTCGCCCGCGGCGATCCGGATCTCGTCCACCTGCGAGCCGGGTTTGAACAGGAAGAACCAGCCGAGCGCCTCGCCCCTGCCGGCGGGGTAGACGCGCGACGTGTTGCTGCCGGCGTTCACCGCCTTGCCTTGAAAATACGGATGTGTCCAGATCTGGACCGGCCGGTCGGACTCGTAATGCAGGTGCAGGTAGAAGTTCTGATTGCTGCCCAATATGACCGCATCCCCTGGCGGATCGGTCGAGACCACCTGCACCGTAGTCGCGGCGCCGGCGCCGGTAGCAGCGCCGAGCCAGATGCCGAGGACCAAAAACAGAATCGTCGTCACCCTGTACATGCCGGATCCCCCTGCAATTTGGCGCTTAACAGCATCGCAATCTCCTGCTGATGACGCTCAACAACAAACTCTTAGATAGCAGCACGAATTCCAGAAAAAATCCCTGCAAGTAAAACGATTGCAACGCCCGAAATTACAGTAGCCAGAACGCTGATGAAGAAACCGCGACAGCATGACCGGGAACACAATGACGGCCACGATGACTGCGATCCAGAGTACGGCCTGCATTGAATCCCCCTGCTGTCAGACGACTCGATCTGCGACGAACCGGTGCACGTTCAGTGCGCGTTGACAGGATTGTTAGACGGCAGTTGGCATGCCCCACATCGCATGTTCACTTGCTAGCCTTCGTCGCCGCGAAGCCGACCGCGATGAGCGTCGCGGATATGAAGCGCCAGACGCCGAAGCCCTCCTTTAGCACAAAGGTAGAAATTAGGGCGGCAAACAGGACGCTGGTTTCTCTTAACCCCGAAACCATGGCCATTGGAGCAATCGCCATTGCCCACACCACGATCCAATAGGCGGCGACCTGCAAAATGCCTCCTAGAAGCCCGACACTGAGATTTTGCTTGGCCGATGTCAGAATTTCGCGCCCTTTCCAGATGGACACGATCAGGAATGTGAGGATTCCGTCCCCTACGGTGAGCCAGACGGCAAAGCCAAGCGCGGAACCGGCCTTGCGCACACCGATACCATCGACCACGGTATACGAGGCAATGAGAACCCCGGTTACCAGTGCATAAATGACTGGCTTTGGCCGACTCCAAATTCCGCTACCGCGCTCGATGGTCAATGCCATCACGCCGGTCGCAAGGCACAGGGTGCCGAGGAGTGCGATGGGTGTAAGCGTTTCGCCGGCGAATACGAGCGCGCCGATAGCAACCAGCAAAGGAGAAGAACCTCGCGCGATTGGATAAACCTGTCCCAAGTCCCCATGGTTGTACGCAGCGGGAAGGAAAAAGTGGTATCCGGTGTGGAGCAGGACGCTCGCCAATAGGAAGGTCCAACTGGCCGGGGATGGCACCCCAACGAACGGCACAACCAGAAGCGAAAAGAAGCTTCCCGCCAGCGTGATGACGACCATTGCGATAAGCCGGTCGCCTCGGATTTTGACGAGAGCATTCCACGTTGCGTGAAAGGCGGCCGCGACGAGTACCAAGGCAAATACTTCTCCGCTCATAGATCTCCGATCTCGCCGGACTTGCGCCAGCCAAAAGCGCTCGCAAATCGCGTCTGCCGCCTAACATTTTGGTCTGCGGCGGGCCGGCACTGACGCTTGAGGCCGCGCGCTGCTGGTCGCCCGTCCGCAGCACCTAAAGTTAGATTTCACTTCACACGATCGCGCCAGTATTCTGGTGCTTGATGAAGGCACGCCACCGCAATGACGATGATCTCGGTCTGCGAAGGCTCGTAGATGATGCCGTACGGAAAGCGGACCAATTGGCATCGACGGATGTTTCCACCGAGAGGATGCCAAGCCAGTGGGAATTCCTTGATGCGTTGGATCGTGGCCCAAGCTTCCTCGCGGAATTCGGTGCCGAGGTTGGCCCGCTGGAGATTGTAGTAATTGACTGCGACTCGGAGCTCTCGTCGTGCCGGCAATAGAAGCCGGACCTTCAAATCCTTTGCCCGAGTTCCGCGAACGCCTGCTCCGCGTCAACTGCATCGAGTTCGCCAGCTCGGTAAGCGACGATCCGGTTCTCCGCCTCTTTTAGCCATAGGGCATCAAGGGCCGGGTCTGGTTTATCCAGGCTCTCAACCAAGCCTTCAACGAGAGCGGCACGTTCGGGCGCCGGAAGCTTCATGGCTTGGTGAAGCAACTTCTCCGCAGATTGGGTCATGGCAGTACCTCGTAGCACTGAGTGTAACGCATCCCTGTGAAATCTAACGAAGGTGTGCAAAAAGCCGGTTTGCGCGAGCGACTCGCGCGCACCTGGGCGCTCGTGTTCGCGTCTTGTCGGTTGCGGCGCTCATCGGCGGCTTCGCATGGCGCAGGGGAACTCCGTCCCCCGGGGCTTACCTCCCGTATCCATGATGCGCCAGCTTCTCGATGTTGTGAACCAGGCAGTACAGGTGCCACTGCGCATTCACCTTCGGTTTCGATCGCAGGGTGAATCGGTCCAGCCGCTTATTGTGACGCAGGTTCGCGAACACTGGCTCGACGGTGGCGATCCGCCGGCCGTAGAGCTTGCGTCCACGCTCGCTGTCGATCGCCGCCTTCATGCGCTCGGTGAATTGAAGCGGTGAAGCCTGGGTTGTGTCGAAGAACGCCACCTGCCGGGTCGCCGTACGCTCCGGATGCCGCAGGCACCGGTCTCTCAGGTCGCACGGCAGGCAGTCGCGCTTGGCGCCTTGGAATTTGTGATGCCTGCGACCATGGGTCGAGCAGTGGCTGCCGGTGGAATAGAGCTTCTTGCCGGCCGGGCAGATGCAGCGATTCGTCGCCGGGTCGTAGCGAAAGTCCGAAGGCTTGAACTTGGCGTCCGGGATACTGGGGCTGGCCGCTTGGCCTCGTGCGCGAGCTCGGCGTGGGTGCCGCTGCGTCGCTTGTCGGCGTTGCTCGGGAGCTTCACCCCGTCGATAGCGAACATCTGCCGTCCGATCAGGCCGAGCCGGTCGCAGGCCAGAAGCACTTGGGTGAAGATCGCCGAGGCCTCCTCGCCCAGCTCTCGTACGAAGGCTGCGATCGTGGTGAAGCGCGGGGCGCTGTCGCCCGAGATCGCCATGAACAGCACGTTCTCGCGGCACAGTCGCTCGATCGCGCGGCTCGACACCACCCCGCGGCTGTAGGCGAGCAGCACGATCTTCAGCATCACCGCCGGGTCGTAGGCGGGCGCGCCAGTCTCGTCGTTGCAGAATCGTGCCGCGATCCCGGAGAGGTCGACCTCGGTATCCACGAGAACATCGAGCGCGTGCTCGAAGCTGCCGGGGATCAGCTGGGACTCAAGGACAATCGGAAGAAACCTGGGGCTTCGATCGACCGGCTTGTAGCGTGCCATGTTCTTGTTCTCCCCGCGAGTTGTTCTCCTTCACAGACAACTCGCCCGCGCCAAAATTCCCAGCATCAGGACTTTTTGTACACCCTCAACGTCGTGGTGAACGGCGGGCCGGCGCAAACCCATGATGCGCCGTTATGCTGACGGCCCGTCCGTTCCACCTAGAGTTAGCGGGCACGACTACGAGAGCTCCAGTAGAACGGGCGCCGAGAATGATGTGCGACGGCAAAGATGACGATGCCGTCGGACTCCGTGCGGTAGATGAGGGAGAAGCGGAACCCTTTGACGAAAACGCGGCGCGTATCGGACCGGGAGGGTGACCCTGAGAGAGGAAACGCAAGAGCGCGGGCTGCTGCTTCCTCCACCGCGACCGTGAAGCGTTCGCCCAGGCCGGGTTGCACTTCATTGTGATAGATGACTTCGGCTAAAAACTCTAGGCGTGCCGCGGCTATGAACCGCGCGTGCTTCACCGAGCCAGGCGCCTTGCCTCGGCAAATACGTCTTCAGCCGAGATGGTTTGCAGCTCGCCACGGTCGTATGCAGCCGCGCGCTTCTCGATCTCGCGGTCCCATGCCGTCTCGATTTCCGCCAGTGGTGGATCCTGGATCGACTCCAGTAGGTACTCCACCAGCTGAGCACGCTCGTCAACCGTGAGGGACTTGGCCTTCTTTTCCAGCTCCTTAAGCGCGTCTGACATGACGGTAGCCTCCGAGAGTCGAAGACATTCTACCCCTGCTCACTCGTGTTCTCTTCGTGCGCGCTAACGAGTGGAGGTGTGCGGCGCGGCGGGCACGGCGCACCATAAAGCACGGATGTTGCCGCCGCGTCCGACGCCACCGCCTTGTTAAGCGGCAACGGTGCGGACTTTACCGGGTAGCTTGCTGAGGATGAGCTCTTTGAGCTGTACCTTTGAACTCGCATTGTCGATGTCGATGCCCACCAGATGTCCCTTGGCGTCGTAATCGAGCTGCACACCCTCGGAGATCTCTCGAGTCTCGACACTCGTCTCTTCCGAAAGATCGATATAGAGCGAGTCTGTTTCAGGGTAGTAGTTCAGCTTCATGGCTTGAACCGTCGGTCGAGAAAGGCGTTATGGATGGTAACTTTATCCGCAAGCGTAACAACCCTCAAGTATCGACCCTTTAGCTCGGGGACTTCGCCCCAGAACCGATAGCGATTGTTCTCTTGAGGTTCGGATTTGAGCGGTTGGTTAAGAATTCGCGTGCACCACTCCTTCTTGATGTATGGACGTTTGCGAAGCACTTCTTTCTCGAAATATTCCGTAAAGCGGTACTCAGCCATCTCGGAGCCAGCGCAATGTTAGGTGCATGAGCTTGCCGCTTAACGTCCGCAGGCACCAGCGCGCGCATGCCACCGGCCTGTGCAAGCCGCTGCGCATCCGCGCGCGTCTGCGTGGGCTGCGCTGTTAAACGGCAGCCAAGACTGCGCGACGGATCGGCTGTGGGAGCTCAATCGGCGCGAAGAAGCTTTGTGGATATAGGTAATCTTCGCCAGACTCGTCGACGACGCGAATGAGCCCGTGCTTGGCCGCCTGAGGGTCGGAAAGAACTTGGTAGATTTTCCGACGCTCCAAAGAAACGTCGTACCCCTTGTTCTTGAGGCATACGGCGAACCGTTTTCCGGAAGTTTTCATGGGCCTAGTCGATGATGCGCTTGATCTTGTAATCTTTCCGTCCAATGCCGTGAGCCTCGTACCAGTGTACCTCGGCTAGGACGACTGTGTCGTCTTCCAGCCGGACTCTCGCGACTCCCTTTCGTTTCCGCCAGCGACCGCGGCCATAGCGCTTGCGCAACCGCGCAAGTTCTCGAATTGACGATCCGACCGCGAATGTCTCGACATGCGTAATGTCTTCGATGATCTCGAAATACATCAGGCGTCTCGAATTCGCGCCAGCATGTGCTGCCGTTTAACGTTCGACATGAGCGGCGGCTTCGGGCTGGCGCAGCCAGCTCGAAGACGTCCGCTCGATGGAGGGGTTGGGCGTCATTGCCGCGCCTTCTTGCCTTGGTTGCACTTTTGGCAGAGGCTTTGAAGATTTGCAAGATCGTTCGATCCACCTCGCGCCACCGGAATGATGTGATCAACTTCCAGCTCGACCGAGTGATCGCTCGCCGGACTTGCGCCGCACTTCGCGCAGCGATAGTTGTCGCGCTTCAGCACAGCCCATCTATACTT
>JBOIFB010000171.1:0-6500 GCA_050741415.1 Burkholderiales bacterium
GGGCGCAACGTCGAACGACACCGTCGCGGCCGGAAACTGGCCGAGGTGATTGATCACCAGCGGGGCGGGCTTCTCCTCGGTGCGCGTGAGCGAGCCGAGCGGCACCTGGCCGCCCGCGGAGGACGGGACGTACAGGCCGCCCAGGGCCTGCGGCCCGACGCGGAATTCCGGCTGCACCTCGAGCACCACCCGGTACTGGTTCGACTGGGTGAAGATGGTCGAGACCAGGCGCTGGCCGAAAGCGTCGTAGAGCACGTTGTCGATCGCGGCGGGAGTGATGCCCAGGCGCCCCGCGGTGTCGCGATCGATCGCGAGGAAGGCCTGCAGGCCCTGGTCCTGCAGGTCCGAGGTGACGTTCGCCAGCTCGGGCTGCTGCGAGAGCCGCTCCACCAGCTTGCCGGTCCACAGCGACAGCACGGCCGGATCCGCGGTCTCGAGCGTGAACTGGTACTGGGTGCGGCTGATGCGGTCCTCGATGGTCAGGTCCTGCACCGGCTGCATGTAGAGCCGGATCCCCGGCAGGCCGGCCAGCCGCGCCTGCAGGCGGCGGATCACCTCGCTCTCGCTTGCGCCGCGCACCGCCAGCGGCTTGAGGTTGATCAGCAGGCGGCCGCTGTTGAGAGTGGTGTTGGTTCCGTCCACGCCGATGAACGAGGACAGGCTCGCGACCGCGGGGTCCTGCAGCACCGCCTTGGCGAGCGCCTGCTGGCGCTCGGCCATGGCGGAAAACGAAATCGATTGAGGCGCCTCGGAGATGCCCTGGATGACGCCGGTGTCCTGCACCGGGAAGAAGCCCTTGGGCACCCAGAGGTAGAGCAGCACCGTGAGCGCCAGCGTGCCGATCGCGACCAGCAGCGTCGCGCCCTGGCGGTCGAGCACCCAGTCGAGCATTTTTCCGTAGCGCGCGATCACCGCATCGAACCCCCTGCCGCTGGCGCGGTAGAAGCGGCCCTGCTCGGCCTCGGGCACGTGGCGCAGCAGGCGCGCGCACATCATGGGCGTGAGCGTGAGCGAGACCACGGCCGAGATCAGGATCGCCACCGCCAGCGTAATGGCGAATTCGCGGAACAGCCGCCCGACCACGTCGCCCATGAACAGCAGCGGGATCAGCACCGCGATGAGCGAGAACGTGAGCGAGATGATGGTGAAGCCGATCTGCTCGGAGCCCTTGAGCGCGGCCTCGCGCGGCGCCATGCCCTGCTCGATGTAGCGCGCGATGTTCTCGATCATCACGATCGCGTCGTCGACCACGAAGCCGGTGGCGATGGTGAGCGCCATCAGGGTGAGGTTGTTGATGCTGAAGCCGGCCAGGTACATGACGCCGAAGGTCCCCACCAGCGACAGCGGCACGGCGATGCCCGGAATCACGGTCCCCGCGGCGCTGCGCAGGAACAGGAAGATGACCATCACCACCAGCGCCACCGCCAGCAGCAGCTCGAATTCGACGTCGTGCACCGAGGCACGGATGGTGGTGGTCCGGTCCGTGAGCAGCGCGACGTCGATCGAGGCCGGCAAGGTCGCGCGCAGCTGCGGCAGCAGCCGCTTGATGCGATCGACCACCTCGATCACGTTCGCGCCCGGCTGGCGCTGGATGTTGAGAATCACCGCCGGCACGTGGTTCATCCAGGCAGCCAGGCGCGCGTTCTCGGCTCCCTGCGTGACCGTGCCCAGGTCCGACAGGCGAATCGGGGCGCCGTTGCGGTAGGCCACCACCACGTCGCGGTACTGCGCCGCGGACTGGATCTGGTCGTTGGCGTCGATGGTATAGGAGCGCTCCGGGCCGTCGAAGCTGCCCTTGGCCTGGTTGACGTTGGCGTTGGCGACGGCCGTGCGCACGTCCTCCAGGCCCACGCCGTTCGCCGCCAGCGCCTTGGGGTTGAGCGCGATTCGCACCGCGGGGCGCTGGCCGCCGGAGATCGTCACCAGCCCGACCCCGGTCAGCTGCGAGATCTTCTGCGCCAGGCGCGTGTCGGCCAGGTCCTCGATGTCCGGCAGCGGCAGCGTGGCGGAAGTCAGCCCGAGGGTCAGGATCGGCGCGTCGGCCGGGTTAACCTTGCTGTAGACCGGAGGCACCGGCAGGTCGCTTGGCAGGAAATTCGACCCGGCGTTGATCGCCGCCTGCACTTCCTGCTCGGCCACGTCGAGGCTCAGCTCGAGGCTGAACTGGAGCGTGATCACCGAGGCGCCGCCCGAGCTGGTCGATGACATCTGCTTCAGTCCCGGCATCTGGCCGAACTGGCGCTCGAGCGGCGCGGTCACCGACGAGGTCATCACGTCCGGGCTCGCGCCGGGGTACAAAGTGACGACCTGGATGGTCGGATAATCGACCTCGGGCAGCGCCGAGAGCGGCAGCTGGCGGTAGGCGATGATGCCCGAGAGCAGGATGGCGACCATCAGCAGCGACGTCGCCACCGGCCGGAGAATGAACGACCGGGAGGGGTTCATTTCAACGGCTCACGAGCCGCCGGCGCTGTCGGGCCGCTTGCGGCGCTTCTTGGGGGCCGCGGGACGGGAAATCGCGGCCTGCGCCGCCTCGCGCGTGGTCGGCGCGACTTTCGCGCCCTCGCGCAGGCGGTCGGTGCCGTCCACGACCACCCGCTCGCCCGCCGCCACGCCCGACAGCACGGCGGTCCGCTCGCCTTCGCTCGGGCCGAGCTTGACCGTGCGCAGCGTCACGCTGTCGTCGGGCTTGACCACGAACAGGTACATGCCCTGACTGCCGCGCTGCACCGCGCTGCTCGGCACGGTGACCGCAGCCTGCAGGGTATCGATCAGCATGCGCACGTTGACGAACTGCTGCGGGAACAGGCGCCCGTCCTTATTCGGAAATTCGGCCTTGAGCTTGACCGTGCCGGTGGTCGGATCGATCTGGTTGTCCACCGCCTTGAGCGACCCGGACGCGAGCCGGTGAGTGTCCTCGCGGCCGAAGGCATCGACCGGAACGCGCTTGCCGTCGCTCATGCGCTTCAGCACCGCCGGCAGGCTGTCCTGCGGGATCGAGAACACGACCGCGACCGGGTCCAGCCGCGTGATCACCACCAGCCCGCTGGCATCGGCCGCATGCACCACGTTGCCGGGATCGACCAGGCGCAGGCCCAGGCGGCCGGAGATCGGGGCGGTGACGCGCGCGTAGGTGAGCTGCAGCCTAGCGGTGTCGATCTGCGCCTGGTCCAGCTTGAGCGTGCCCTCGTATTGCTCGACCAGCGATTGCTGGGTTGCAACCTGCTGCTCGGCGATCGAGTCCTGCTTGAGCAGCGTGCGGTAGCGCTCCAGGTCGATGCGCGCGTTGGCCAGCAGCGCCCGGTCGCGCGCCATCTGCCCCTGCGCCTGTTCGAGCTGCACCTGGTAGGGGCGCGGATCGATCTGCGCCAGCAGGTCGCCGGCCTTGACCACCTGGCCCTCGCTGAAATGGACCGACATCAGCTGACCGTCGACCCGGGAATGCACCGTCACAGTCTCGAGCGGCGTGACCGTGCCGAGCCCGGTCAGGTACACGTTCACGTCGCCCGTCGCCGCCGTGGCCACGATGACCGGTGCGGGTGCGGCATCGCCCGCGGCCCGGCCGCGCGCAGGCTGCTGCGCCGCGCTCCAGTGCACCAGCCCGGCTGCAATGCCCGCCGCGAGCAGCCCAAGCGCCACAAAGCGCGGCCAGCGCGGCCGCGCCCTTGCATCGTGTGCCTCAACGCGATTCATGATGTCGGTCCGTATTCTCCTTCATCGCGGCGCGGCGCGGTACGAAGCCGGCGCAACTTTACTCGCAGCATCACTTCTGCGTTCAGCTTTACAAGGCGGAAACACATGCACTAGATCGCCTCCCGCGGCGCGCGCGAGGAGGGCGATCACCGTTAGAATGCCGCTACACGCAAGGAGAACCCCGTTCATGGCGAAGGCAAACACGCCGCTCTCGATGGCCGACCGCGACGGCTGGATCTGGTACGACGGCAAGCTCGTCCCGTGGCGCTCCGCCACGACCCACGTGCTGACCCACTCGCTGCACTACGGGCTGGCCGTATTCGAAGGGCTGCGCGCCTACAAGACCGCGGACGGAACCGCGATCTTCCGCCTCAAGGAGCACACCCAGCGCCTGGTCAACTCGGGGCACATCTACATGATGAAGATCCCGTACTCGCGCGAAAAACTGATGCAGGCCCAGATCGAGGTGGTGCAGGCGAACGCCCACGAATCGTGCTACCTGCGGCCGATCGCGTTCTACGGCTCGGAGAAGATGGGCGTCTCGCCGATCGGCGCCACGGTGCACGTGGCGATCGCCGCCTGGCCCTGGGGCGCCTACCTCGGCCCCGATGCGCTCGCGAAGGGAATCCGGGTCAAGACCTCGTCCTACGCGCGCCACCACGTGAACGTCACCATGGCGCGCGCCAAGATGTCGGGCACCTACCCCAACTCGGTGCTGGCGACGCTCGAGGCGACGCAGCACGGCTACGACGAAGGGCTGCTGCTCGACGTCGAGGGCTTTGTCGCCGAGGGCGCGGGCGAGAACATCTTCCTGGTCAAGGACGGCAGGATCTACGAGCCCGAGCTGACCTCGGCGCTCACCGGCATCACGCGCAGCACGGTGATCGAGCTGGCCGAAGACCTCGGCTACAAGGTGATCGCCAAGCGCCTGACGCGCGACGACGTCTACATCGCCGACGAGTGCTTCTTCACCGGCACCGCGGCCGAGGTGACGCCGATCCGCGAGCTCGACGGCCGCACCATCGGCGCCGGCAAGGCCGGCCCGGTGACCAAGCGGCTGCAGAAGGCCTTCTTCGACGTGGTCACCGGCAGGGACCGCAGGCACAAAGGCTGGATGACGCCGGTGCCGATGAAGAAGGCGGCGAAGAAAGGCGCCGGGCGATGAGCATGTATGTCCACAAAGGCGCCCCGCCGCGGGGCCACTGAGCCGGCGCGGATCCTCGTCGTCGCTCCCAACTGGATCGGCGACGCGCTGATGGCGCAGCCGCTGCTCGCGCGGCTGCGCGAGCAGCGGCCCGCGCTGCGCATCGACGTGCTCGCGCCCGACTGGGTTGCGCCGGTGCTGCGGCGCATGCCGGGCATGGACGAGGTGATCGCCGCGCCGTTGCGCCATGGCGCGCTCCAGTTGCGCGCGCGCTGGCGTCTCGGGCGCCTGCTGCGCGCGCGCGGCTACGAGCAGGCGATCGTGCTGCCGAATTCCTGGAAAACCGCCCTCGTTCCGTTCTTCGCCGGCATCCCGCTGCGCAGCGGCTACGTCGGCGAAGCGCGCTACGGGCTGCTCAACCTGCGGTACCGGGCCGAGGGTGCGCGCGAGCCGATGGCGCTGCATTACGCCCGCCTGGCCGAGCCTCCGGGCGGCGCGCCGGTGCAGCCGCTGCCCGAGCCGCGCTTGGCGCTCGATCCCGAAGCGGCCCGCGCCACGGCGCGGCGCTACGGGATCGAGGGGCGCTACGCGGTGTTCTGCCCGGGCGCGGAATACGGCCCCGCCAAGCGCTGGCCCTATTTCGCCGAGCTCGCCGTGCGCCTGCCGCTGCCGGTGGTGCTGCTCGGTTCGGCCAGCGACCGCGAGGCCTGCGCCGGCGTGCGCGGCCGCGACCTTGCGGGCAGGACCTCGCTCGCCGAAGCGCTCGACCTGATCGGCTGCGCCGAGCTGGTGGTCAGCAACGACTCGGGATTGATGCACGTCGCCGCCGCGCTCAGGCGCCCGCAGGTCGCCCTGTTCGGCTCCTCGAGCCCCGAGCACACGCCGCCGCAGTCGGCGCTGGCGCGCGTGGTCTGGCTGCACCTCGAGTGCAGCCCGTGCTTTGCGCGCGTGTGCCCGCTGGAGCACTTCCGCTGCATGAGAGAGCTCACGGTCGAGCGGGTGCTCGACGAGATCGCGCACCTCGGCGCGCCGGCTTCGCGCGCCGCTTGACGATGCTCATCTTCCCCACCGCGCAGGACGCCGAGAACGCCTTCTACGAGGCGCTCGAGCGCGCCGACCTGGAAGCCATGATGAGCGTCTGGGCCGAGGACGAGGAGATCGTGTGCGTGCACCCGGGCGGGCCGCGCCTGAGCGGGCAGGACGAGGTGCGCGCGAGCTGGCGCCAGATCCTGTCCGGCGGCGCCGGTGCCCGGGTCCAGGTCAGCCTAGAGGCGCAGACCTCGGGCGTGATGTTCGCGGTGCACAGCGTGCTCGAGAGCTTCGCCGCCGAAGCCCAGGCGCAGCCGGCCGCAGCGGTCGCGACCAATGTCTACCTGCGCACGCCGGCGGGCTGGCGCCTGCTGGTGCACCACGCCTCGCCTGCTCCGCACAGGGCGCGTGGTCAGGCGCAGCCGGCGGCGCGCGAAACTCCGAAGATCCTGCATTGAACGGCTACCGCGCGCCCGCGTGGCTGCCCGGCGGGCACCTGCAGACCCTGTATGCCGCGCTGCGCCCGCCGCGCCGCGCCGCGCTCGCGCGCGAGCGCTGGGAGACCCCGGACGGCGACTTCATCGACGTCGACTTCGCCGGCCCGCGCGCGGCGGCACGCATGGTGGTCCTGTTC
>JBOIFB010000172.1:0-6429 GCA_050741415.1 Burkholderiales bacterium
GGCGTTGGCCGCCGCGCGGTACAGCAGCAGCTGCCCGGCGTCGAGCTTCATCTTCATCTCGGCGAACTTCCACTGCAGGCCCTGGAACTCGCACAGCAGGCGCCCGAACTGTCTGCGCTGCAGCGCCCAGCGGCGCGCCTCCTCGTAGGCATAGCGCCCGAGCGCGAGCGAGCGCGCGGTGTTGCCGATGCGCTCGACGTTGAATCCGGCGATCTGCTGCTTGAACCCGCCCGGGCCGAGCAGCACGCTCTCGGGCGGCACATAGACGTCGTCGAAGTAGAGCTGGGCCCACTCCTCGCCCGACATGAACTCGGACGGCGCGCCGCGCCGCACCCCGGACGATTCGCGCTCGATCAGCACCGAGCCGATGCCGCCCACGCCGGGGCCGAAGCGCACGTAAGTCAGGTACACGTCCGCGTAGGCCGAATGGGTCGTGAACACCTTCGAGCCGTTGATGCGCCAGCCTTCGCCGTCCGGCGTCGCGCTCGTCGTCAGATCGGTCACCGCGGAGCCCGCTTCGGGCTCGGTCATGCCGACCGAGATCACCGCTTGTCCCGCGAGCAGCTTCGAGAGATAGCTCTGCTTTTGCTGCGCCGAGCCGTATTCGGCCAGCACCCGGATCGGGCCGAAGTTGCCCGCCTGCACCACGTCGGCGCTCCTCGGGCAGCTGGCGGCCACGGTCTCGATCGCGATCACCGCGTCGATCAGGCTGCCGCCCTGCCCGCCGTCGGGCTCTGAAATGGTGATGCCGAGCAGGCCCTGGCGCGCCATCTGATGCGCCACCTCCCACGGGTACCCGGCGGCGTGCGCGCGCCCGCGCGCGCCCGGCGCGAGCTCCTTTTCGGCGAAGCGCCGCACCGATTCGCGAAACTGATCCTGCTCAGGGGTAAATCGGAAGTCCATGGCGAAATCCTCTCTCAGCCGCGCGGCGGCCAGGCGGGCGGATGGTAGCCGAGCGGCACTGGCGGCCGGTCCCAGCGCGGCGGCGTCTGCGACATCTCCAGCACCGGGCGCAGATGAGTGATGCGCCCGCCGGGCGCAGCGGTTTGCATCAACAGGTTTTGCAGAACCTCGGGCGGAAGCTCGTCGGCACCGTGCGGACCGGCTTCTCCCAGGTCGGTGATCCACTTCCCTACGCGCGCCAGCGCGACGCGCACCCGCCAGCTGCCGCCCTCGCGCGCGCGGCGCTCGAGCGCGAGCAGCGCACCGAAGGCCATCAGGTAGCCGCTCACGTAGTCGATCGCCGATACCGGCAGCAGGCGCGGCTTGCCGTCTTTTCCCGCCGAAGCCTGCGCCAACCCGCTCACCGACTGCACGATGCTGTCGAAGCCGCGCCGCTCGCGCCACGGGCCGCTCGTGCCCCAGGCGCTGAGCGACACGCACACGATGCCGGGCCGCAATGCGGCGAGCGCCTCGGGCGCAAAGCCGCGCGCGGCGAGCGCGCCGGGACGGTAGGACTGCGAAAACACGTCTGCCTGCCGCAACAACTCACGCAACGCGCGCACATCCTCCTGTTTTCGCAAGTCAAGCCGCGCCGAGAGCTTGCCGATGCCGGTGTCGATCTCGACCGCGCCCGAGTCGGCCAGGTGCGCAGCGCTGATCTTGAGCACGTCGGCGCCGTGCTCGGCCAGGCTCCTGGCGCACGTCGGGCCGGCAAGCACGCGCGTGAGATCAAGCACCCGCACGCCGGAGAGCGGGCGCGGCGCCTCGGGCAGCGGCTCGGGCGGCGCGTCGCCGATTCTGTCGATCGCGATCAGCGGTTGCTCCGCGATCGCCTGCGCCTGGGCGTGACGCGTCCAGTCCACGCCGCTTCGCACGTAGCCGGCGCAGCCGCCCGCGGCGTGAATCGCGCTCTCGAGCGCCTCGCCCGCCCAGCCGCCGCTTGCGGCCTCGCCCGCTTTTCGCTCCTGTGCCACGCCGAGCACGCCGTAGGCCGCATCGCGGTGAAGCGGGAAATTGCAGTGAAAGCGGATCCAGCCGTCGCTCACCGGGTAGAAACCGCTCAGCGCATCCCACATCTCCTTCAGCGGCTTGTCGTCGATACGCAGGTACGCGGTGCTGCGCAACGACGAGGCAGCGGCGGCGACATCCACCGCGATCCTCTGCGCCCGCCCGCCGCGCGCCTGCCATAGCCGCGCCGCGGCGAGCCCGAGCGCCGCGAGCGACGCCGCGCCCGCGGTGCCGACGCGGTAACGCGTTGCGAACACGGGATCGGCGCCGCGGATCTCGACCTCGCCCGGCCGCGGCGCTTCGGCGCCGGCGGCCTGCAGAATCTGCGCGAGCGCGTCGTGCGGCACGTTCAGGCTTTCAGCCGCAGCAGACCGTCGACCGCGACCGCGCCGCGCCCCTTCACGATCACCGGGTTGATCTCGGCCTCGGCCACCGGCCGCCCCGGGATCAGCGCGAGGCGCGACAGTGCGGCGAGCGCTTCGGCGAGCGCGCGCAGGTCGCCGCGCGGCAACCCGCGATAGCCGCGCAGCACGGCGAAGCCCTTTACGCGCGCGATCATTTCTTCGGCTTCCTCCACGCTCACCGGCGCGAGCGCGAGCACGACATCATGGTAGATCTCGGCCAGCACGCCGCCGGCGCCCACCAGCGCAAGCGGCCCGACCAGCGGATCGTCGCGGTAACCGACGATCGCCTCGGCCAGGCCGGATTCCATGACCTGAACAAGGATGGTTTTCGAATTCAAAGCGGGAGCTTTGCGATCAAATTCCAGTTTGTCCCCGATTCCAAGGATCACGCCCCCGGCTTCGGTCTTGTGTGCGATCTCGGCCGACAGACGCTTTGTCGCCACCGGGTAGGGCAGCGTGTGCTCGAAGCCGGGTGCGCGCGCGACCTGCGACGCGGCGACCTCGATCCCGAGCGAAGCGAACAGATCGAGCGACTGTTTCTCGTTCAATTTCTCCGGCCTGATTTTCAGATTCAATTCTGCAACATCACGCCTGTCTCTCGGCGTGCGCCATGCGAAATAGGCGCGGAATGCGTCTGCACACGCCTCCGGAGTGCGGAACGCGGGCACCTCGGCGCTCGCGAGCAGCGCGAGCGACTGCTCGGCGTGGGGAGTGAGAAAAGCGGCGAGCGGCTTCGCCGCGCGCTTGGCGTTGAGGATCGGTGCGACCGCGTGCTGCGGGTGGAACATCGCCGACGAGCCGACGACCGCGAGCACCGCCTCGCACTCCGGCGAGGCGAGCAGCGACGCGAGCACCGCAGCGTATCGGTCCGAGGTGCCGGCCATGGTGAGGTCGATGATCGGCGCGTCGCTGCCCGGCGCGACGGTCTCGATGCCGGACAGGCCGAGCCGGTCGACCACGCTCGCCGCTCCGCCGCCGGTGGTGGTCACGACCGCCACCCGGGGGGCGCTTCGGGCGGCGCCGAGGCGCGGCGGCGCGCGGCCGGCGACCAGCGGCGCGATCTCGATCAGGGTTTCGAGCATGTCCACGCGCAGGATGCCGCAGTCTCGGAAGTAGGCATCGAGCGCCGCGTCGCTGCCGGCGAGCGCGCCGGTGTGCGAGCGGGCCAGACGCTCGCCGAGCGCCGAACGGCCGAGCTTGTAGGCCACCACCGGCTTGCCCACGGCGTGCGCGCGGCGCGCCGCGGCGGCGAGCCGCTCGGCGTCGCGCACGGTCTCGAGAAAGAGCAGGATCACCCGCGTCTGCGGATCGTCGGCCAGCAGCCCGACCAGCTCGCCCACGCCGATGTCGGCCTCGTTGCCGACCGACACCAGCTTGGCGAAGCCCAGGCCGCGCGCCGCGCCGCGCGAGAGCACGGTGCCAAGCATGGTGCCGCTCTGCGACACCATGCTGGTGCCGCCGGCGGGCAGCGCGTCCATCTCGAGCACTGCGTTGACGCTCAGCGCGAGCCGCCCGGGGATGTCGATCACGCCCATGCTGTTCGGTCCCAGCAGCCGCACGCCGAGCACCTTCGCGCGCGCGGCGAGGCGCGCCTGGCGCGCCGCGCCCTCCGCCCCGGCGTCGGCGAATCCGTCGCTGAAGATGCTCGCTACCGCAACGCCGCGCCGGCCGCAGTCCTCGATCGCCTGCTCGACCTCGGGAATCATGATGAACGCGTGATCCACCGGCGGCGGCGCGTCGGCCACGCTGCGGTAGGCCTTCTTGCCCAACACTTCGGCGCGGGTCGGATTGATCGGCAGAACCGTGCCGGGGTAACCGTGCTTGGCGAGATAGCGCTGCGGGCGCGCGGTGTTCTTCGCCGCGTCGCCCGAGGCGCCGATGAGCGCCACCGCGCGCGGCGCGAACAGAGCCTGCGCCAGGCTCGTCATGCGCCCAGATCGGGCGAAGTCTCGAGCGCCCAGAGCCGCGCCAGCAGCTCGCGCGCGGGGACCTCGCCCAGCACCGGGCCGGCGAGCTCGAGGTACTTGTCCTCCAGCTGCCGATCCGAGAGCGGCGCATCGGGGTCGCCGATGCGGGTCGGCTGCAGCCACACGGCGCTGCGCCCGTCTGCTGCGTCGATGGCCACCCGCGCCGCGCGCTGGCGCGGAAACGCGGCGTCGAGCTCCGGATCGAGCGAGACGTCGATGCGCTGCATCAGCGCGCGCGTCGCCGGGTCCGCCAGCCGCTCCGGCTCGAACGCGGCGAAGCGCACGCTGCCGCCGATGAGCGCGGTCGCGACCACGTACTTGAGCGAGAAGCGCGCCTCGGCCGCCGTCTTGGGCTGCTCGATGCCGGCCACCTCGAGCGCCGCCTTGTAGGTGCCGACCCGCACCCGTTCGATGTCGCGCGCCTCGAGTCCCATCTTCGCCTTGAGCGCGAGCGCGCCGTCGATCGCGGCGAAGCTGTGGCCGCAGCAGGTATGGTTCTTGATCGTCATGCGCGTGACGTGGAACTCGCTGCCGAGGGTGACGAGCGCCTTGTCCCAGTCGGGACCCGCGGCGGAGCCGTCGTAGCCCATGGCGCGGCCGTAGCCGGCCTCTCCTTCCAATACGTCGAGCGAGCCCGTCACGCCCTCGCGCGCGGCGAGCGCGGCGGTGAGGCCGGCCTGCGCCGCGTTGCCGGCGTGCAGCGGCTTGGACATCGAGTCGCCGCGCATCGCCTGCTGCAGCGCGGCCGAGAAGGTGGCCGCCGTCGCGAGCGCGTGCGCGAAGCGCGCGCGGTCCAGGCCGAGCAGCTCGGCCGCGGCGGCGCAGGCGCCGAAGCAGCCGATGGTGCCTGTGTTGTGCCAGTAGCGGTAGTGCGCACGGCCCATCGCCGCGCCGATGCGGGTCGAGATCTCGTAGCCGACCACCACCGCGCGCAGGAAGGCCTCGCCCGAGGCGCGCTCGCCCTGCGCCAGCGCGAGCGCAGCGGCGATCGTCGGCGCGCCCGGGTGGTAGATGCCGTCGCGGAAAATGTCGTCCACCTCGGCGGTGTGCGCCGCCGCGCCGTTGATCAGCGCCGCCGCGCGCACCGCGGCGCGCCGCCCGAGCGCAAGGCGCGCCCCGCCCCGGTCGAGCTCCTCGGCCAGCGCGCGCTCGAGCAGCGTTGCGGGCGCCATTGCCGCGCCGGGCAACAGCGCCGCGTGCCAGTCGATCACCGCGCGTTTGGCATGGTGCAGCACCTGGTCGGGGAGCGGCTGCGTGCGGAATGCCTGCGCGAACGCGGCGAAACGTTCGACCACGTGCAATCTATCGTTCATGCTCTCTTCCGGCCCGATCTATACTGTTGGGGCGAACCCGCTAATATACCTACAAGCAATAGATGCAGATGCAGACTACCGCATTCGAGTCCGAGCTGGCGGCGCTGATCGTCCAGGCGCTCAACCTTGAAGTCCGTCCCGGCGAGATCGATCCCGACGCGCCGCTGTTCGGCGATGGCCTGGGGCTGGACTCGATCGACATGCTCGAAATCGCGCTCGCCGTCTCCAAGAAATACGGCTTCAAGCTGCGCTCCGACGACGCCGACAACGAGCGCATCTTCGCTTCGCTGCGGGCGTTGACCGCGCACATTGAAAAGTATCGCACCAAGTAGGCGCACCGTCGGCGCCCTCTGCGCGGTCGTCGTTTATGCGCTGTTCAGCCGCGTCGCGCTGAAGTCGCTGCCCGAAGGCGCGCCGCTCGCGTGGCTCGTCACCCTGCCGCCGGTGCTGATCGACCTCGCGTTGTGCTGGCTGTTCGGCCGCACTCTGCGAAGCGGCGCCGAGCCGCTCGTCACCTCGTTCGCGCGCCATGCGCACGGTGGTGTCCTGCCGCCGGACCTCCCCGCCTACACGCGCAGGGTCACGCTCGCCTGGGCCCTGCTGTTCGCGGCCATGGCCGGCGTCGCCGCCGGGCTCGCGGCGTTCGGCCCGCTGCGCGCGTGGTCGCTGTTCGTCTACGCCGGCAGCCCGGCGCTGGTTGCGGCGCTGTTCCTGGGCGAGTTTGCCTGGCGCCGCGTGCGGTTTCGGCATCATCCGCGCCAGCGCCTGGCCGACATGCTGCAGTACCTGCGCCTG
>JBOIFB010000173.1:0-6412 GCA_050741415.1 Burkholderiales bacterium
GACCAAACGCATCCAGCCCTGCGTCATCTCGTTGCCCGCCTGTGCAATCGCCGCCAGGAGGGCCTCGGGAGAACTGGGTTGCGCGGCCATCGAGGTTATTTTGCGCCGCACAAAGCACCGGCGTCAAATCCCCTTTCCGCTGCTGTCAGGGAGCCAAATCAGCGCCGCCATGCGCCCCGTGGCGCCGTCGCGTCGATAGGAGAAAAAGCGCGCCGGGTCGGACAAAGTGCATAGCCCTCCTCCGTGCACGCGCGTCACGCCGCGCGCCGCGAGGCGCTGGCGCGCGACCATGTACAGGTCGAGCAGCCAGTGGCCGCGGGGCGCGGCGCGAAAGGCGTCGCCCGAGGCGGGGTCGCGCGCGACGAAGGCCGCGCGCACCTCGTCGCCCACTTCGTACACCCGCGGCCCGATCGCCGGACCGAGCCAGGCCATCAACGCGCCGGGCTCGGCTTGCATCGCGTCGAGCGTCGCTTCGAGCACGCCGGCGCACAGGCCGCGCCAGCCTGCGTGTGCTATTCCGACCACGCTTGCCGCCTCGTCGGCCAGCAGCACCGGCATGCAGTCGGCCGCGAGCACCGCGCATACCGTGCCGGGCCGGCGCGCCACGGCGGCGTCGGCCTCGGGCTCCATGCCGGCTGCGCGCGCGGCGTCGGCGTCGGCCACGCGCGTGCCGTGAACCTGGCGCAGCCAGACCGGCGGCGAAGGCAGCAGCGATTCGAGCCGGCGCCGGTTTTCGCGCACCGCGGCCTCGTCGTCGCCGCTGCGCAGGCCCAGGTTCAGGCTCGCGTAGGCGCCGCCGCTCGCGCCGCCCTCGCGCGTGGTCACCAGCGCGCCCGCAGTCGCGGGCCAGTCGGGGCGGATGAGGCCGATCATCGCGCGGCGCGCAAATCGTCGACCAGCCGCTGCATGTCCGGCGGCAGCGGCGCGCGCCAGGTGAGCGCCCGGCCGCTGCGCGGGTGGACGAGCGCCAGTTCGCAGGCGTGCAGCGCCTGGCGCGGAAACGCAAGCGCCTGGCGTGCGCCGCGCCGGTAGACCGGGTCGCCGAGCAGCGGGTGATGAATGTGCTGGAAGTGCACCCGGATCTGGTGCGTGCGGCCGGTCTCGAGCCGGCATTCGACCAGCGCCGCGCTGCCGTAGCGCTCGAGCACCCGGTAACCGGTGCGGGCTTGCTTGCCGCGATGCGATACCGCCATCCTGGTGCGTACGCGCGCGTCGCGCCCGACCGGGGCGTCGATGGTGCCCGAGGCGGGCGGGTCGCCGTGCACCACCGCGAGGTACACGCGGCGCATGCTGCGTTCGGCGAGCTGCTTGACGAGATTCGCCTGCGCCGAGACGTTCTTTGCCACTACCAGCAGGCCGCTGGTGTCCTTGTCGAGGCGATGCACGATGCCCGCGCGCGGCACGACGGCGAGCCCGGGGGCGTGCGCGAGCAGCGCGTTCAGCAGCGTGCGGTCCGGCACCCCGGCGCCGGGGTGGACCACCAGCCCGGAGGGCTTGTCGATCACGATCAAATCGCGGTCTTCGTGCACGATCGACAACGGCATGCGCTGCGCCCGGGGCGCGACGCCCGCGGGCGCCTGCGGCGGGGAAAGCACGAGGCGCTCGCCGCCTGAAACGGCCTGCTTGCCGATCCCCGCCGCGCCGTCGACCAGGATGTGGCCCGCCTTGAGCCAGACCTGCAGGCGGTTGCGCGAGTATTGCGGGAACAATTGCGCCAGCACCTGATCCAACCTCATTCCTCCGAGCGAGCGCGGGACGCCTGCCTCGAGCGGGCTATAATTTTCCGTTTCCGACGCAGGCCGGTCCTTCATGCGCTCAAGTGTACTTGCTCCCCTGGCGGTCGCGGCCTTGCTCCTGCTCGGCGCCTGCGCCGGCTCGACCGCGCGCGACGAAACGGCGAACTGGTCGGCGCAGAGGCTCTACGGCGAGGCCAAGGACTCGATGGCCTCCAAGGACTGGGCCCAGGCGATCAAGTATTTCGAGAAGCTCGAGGCGCGCTACCCCTACGGCCGCTTCGCCCAGCAGGCGCAACTCGAGATCGCGTACTCGTACTGGAAGGATGGGGAGCGCGCCTCGGCGATCGCGGCGACCGATCGCTTCATCAAGCTCTACCCGAACCATCCGGACGTCGACTACGCCTACTACTTGAAAGGGCTGATCAACTTCAACGAGAACACCGGCCTGCTCTCCGGGCTGTCGAGTCCCGACATGTCCGAGCGGGATCCGAAGGCCACGCGCGAGGCTTTCGCCACCTTCAAGGAGCTGGCGACGCGTTACCCGAAGTCCAAGTACACGCCGGACGCAATCGCCCGCATGCGCTACCTCGTCAACTCGCTTGCCTCGCACGAAGTGCACGTCGCGCGCTGGTACATGAGGCGCGGCGCGTACGTCGCGGCGGCGAACCGGGCGCAGTACGCGGTGAAGGAGTACCCTCACGCGCCGGCCACCGAAGAGGCGATGTACATCATGGTCATGGCCTACGGCGCGCTTGGTCTGAACAATCTTTGCGACGACGCCTATCGCGTGCTGCGCGTCAACTTTCCCAACAGCAGATTTCTGCTCGGGGGCGGCGTGCCCAAGAGCGCCCCTTGGTGGAAGCTGTGGGACCCCAACTGGTAGGCCGGACTAAACGGGCTTGATCCCCTCGTCCAGAATGTAGTCGCGGATCACCGTTTCCACGTCCCGGTCGGCGCGAAATCCCATCGCCAGCGCGCGCGGTGTCTCGAAGCGCGCCGGCCAGGTGCGCACGATGGCCTGGGTGCGTGCATCCGGCTTCCATACCACCCGCTTCGCCACCGCCGGGCCGGCAACCCGTCCCATCGCCTCGATCATCTGCGCCACGCTCGCGGTGATGCCCGGCAGGTTCAGCACGCGCCGCGTGCCCCACGCCGCCGCGGGCAGCTCGTGCGCGTGCACGAAAGCTTCGACCACCCGCCTGGGCGAAAGCAGCCAGACGCCGGTTTCGGCCTCGACCGGACATTCCGAGGTCACGCCGTTGAGCGGCTCGCGCAGGATCCCGCTCGCGAACGACGAGGCCGCCGCGTTAGGCTTGCCCGGGCGCACGACGATCGTCGGCAGGCGCAGCGAGCGCCCGTCGAGAAAGCCTTTGCGCGAATAGTCGGAGATCAGGTATTCGCTCACGACCTTCTGCGTGCCGTAGGAAGTCTGCGGCATCGGCGTGGTCGAGTCGTCCAGCACCGGCGGCAGCTCGCCGCCGAACGCTGCCACCGAGCTCGCGAACACCAGGCGCGGCCGCCGCACGCACTGCCGCATCCGCTCGAGCAGCAGCCGGGTGCCCTCGAGGTTCACCCGCATGCCGAGGTCGAAATCCGCCTCGGCGCCGCCGCTGACGACCGCCGCCAGGTGGAACACCGCGCCGGTGTCCGGCGTAACCACCCGTTCGACGACGGCGCGCCCGGAGACATCGCCGCTCACGGTCTCGAGCCGCGGGTCGTTCGGCGACGGCGCCGGGAAGGCGGCATCGAGCAGTACGATGCGGGAGATCTCGCGCTCGGCGCCGTCGGGCGCGGTGAGCCTGCCGCGCGCGAGCAGCGCCCGCGCCAGGCGCGAGCCGAGGAAGCCTCCCCCTCCGGTGATGACGACTCTCATGCGTCGATTCTAGCGAAAAATGCTTCGACCTCGGCGAGCTCGCGCGTCTGGGCCATCGGCGGCAGGCTGGCGCGCACCAGCCGGCCGTAGGGGCGGGAATAAAGGCGCGGGTCGCACAGCATCAGCACGCCCCGGTCGGCCTCGTCGCGGATCAGACGGCCGGCGCCCTGCTTCAGCTGCAGGATCGCCTGCGGCAGCTGCAGCGCGGTGAAGGGGTTGCCGCCTTGAGTGCGCACCGCCTCGATGCGCGCTGAAAGCACCGGGTCGTCGGGCGGCGCGAACGGCAGCTTGTCGATCACCACCAGGGAGAGCGCCTCGCCGCGCACGTCGACTCCTTCCCAAAACGACTGGCTGCCGAGCAGCACCGCGTTGCCGAGCACGCGAAATCGCGCCAGCAGCTCGCTGCGCGAGCCGGTGCCCTGGACCAGGAGCGGGAACGGGATCGCGTCGCGCTCGAAGCGTTCGGCGAGCAGCTCGTGCGCCCGGCGCAGTGCGCGCAAGGTCGTGAACAGCAGGAACGCCCTGCCGCCGCTCGCGCGCAGCGCGGGGTAGGCTGCGTCCACCACCGCCGCAGTGAAACCCGGATCATTGGGGTCCACGGGCAGCCCTATCGGCACGTAGAGCAGCGCCTGGCGCTCGAAATCGAACGGGCTCTTCCAGCGCCGCGCCTGCGCCTGCTCGATGCCGAGCTCGCGCGTGAAGTGGCCGAAGTCCTCGCCCACCGCGAGCGTCGCCGAAGTGAAGATCCAGGCCCGCGGATGGTCTGCCATCTGGCGCCGGAACAGCTCGGCCGAGGAGAGCGGGGTGAGATGCAGCTGCGCCGACTGGCTGAAGGTCTCGACCCAGCGCACCTCGTTCGCGGCCTCGTCGCCGTGCATGCGCGCGAGCGTGGCGCGCGCTTCGCCCGCGCGGCGCGCACAGGATTCGAGCCCCTCGGAACGCTCGGCCTGCTCCGCCAGGGGTTCGGCGAGCGCGCCGAGCGCGGCGTTGACCGCCGCCAGCGCAGCGCCGAAGCCGGGCAGGCGCATCGCCTGCCCCCAGCCCAGGCGGCTGCCTTCGCCGCCGAGCGCGAGCCGCAGATCGCGCGCCGACTTCTCGAGCCCTCCCGCAAGCCGGTCCAGCTCGGGCGACGCGCCGCCCGCGGCGCGCAGCTCCAGGCGCGCGTCGCGCGCCAGCTCGACCAGCTGCGCGGTCGACACGGTAGCGCCGAAAAACAGCCGCGCGGTCTCGGGCAGCTGGTGCGCCTCGTCGAACACCACCGTGTTGCACGCGGGCAGCAGCTCGGCGACGCCCTCGTCGCGCAGCACCACGTCGGCGAAAAAAAGGTGATGATTGACCACCACCACGTCCGCGGCGAGAGCGTTGCGGCGCGCCCGCATGACGAAGCAGTCCTTGTAGTTCGGGCATTCCTGTCCTAGGCAGTTCTCGCGCGTCGAGGTGGCGTGCGCCCAGACCGGCGCGTCCTCGGCCACTTCGGCCAGGTCGGCGCGATCGCCGTTCGCGCTCGTCGCGGCGAAGCGCTCGATGCGGCGCAGCTGCGCCGCTTCCTCGCGCGAGGCGAGCCGCGCCTCGCTCGCGGCGCGCTCCAGCCGGTACAGGCAGACGTAGTTCGCGCGCCCCTTGAGCAATGCCGCGCTGGCGCCCGAGGCGAGCGCCTCGCGCACCGCGGGCAGGTCGCGATCGAACAGCTGGTCCTGCAGCGTCTTGGTGCCGGTCGAGACGATCACCTTGCCGCCGGCGATCAGCGCCGGCACCAGATAGGCGAAGGTCTTGCCGGTGCCGGTGCCGGCCTCGACCACCAGCACCTCGCTGCGCTCGAGCGCGTCCAGGATCGCGCGCGCCATCTCGAGCTGCTGCGGCCGGTGACGGTATCCGGGCACGCGCTGCGCGAGTGCGCCGCCCTCGCCGAAGCTGCGCTCGAGCGCCGCGTGGCTGACAAGGCGCGGCTTTACTTTGTCTTCCATATTCACTACATTGCGTTAATTATGGCGCGTAATCTACTGTATTTACTTGCACTTTGTGCCGCAATGGCCGGTTGCGCCGTTCCCCAGAGAACGCCCGATCTCTTGCTGCCGGAGCACCTCGCGCCGGCCAGCGCCGAGCGCTCCGAGGCCTTGCTGCAGGTAGTGCTCGCTCTCGGCACCGAGTACCGCTACGGCGGCGACTCGCCCGCCACCGGCTACGATTGCAGCGGGCTGGTAGTGCACGTGTTCGAGCAGGCCTGGGGGCTCGAGCTGCCGCACAACGCCCGGGCACAGAGCGAAATCGGAACGCCCGTCAGTCTAGCGGAACTGCAGCCTGGCGATCTGGTGTTCTACAACACGCAGCGGCGCGCCTTCTCGCACGTCGGCATCTACCTCGGCAACGGCCGCTTCGTGCACGCACCCAAGACCGGCGCGCGGGTGCGCGTCGAGCGCCTGCGCGCGGAATACTGGATGCGCCGCTTCGACGGCGCGCGCCGTCTGAGCCCGCCTACGAATCCGGATCGCGCAGGCTGAAGATTACCGGCACGTCGACGCTGAAGGATCTGCCGCGCAAGCCCTCGGGAATGGGCGTTCTCGGCTGCGCGCGGCGGACCATCTCGAGCGCCTGCTGGTCGAGGATCGGGTATCCGGTCCCGCGCGCGACCCGCAGCGAAGCGATCGCGCCGTCGGGCCCGATCGCCATGCGAAGCTCTGCCTTGCCCTCCCAGGCGTTGTCGCGCGCAAAGCGCGGATAGCGCTTGTAGCGCCCCGCCTCGACGATGAGGGTTGCGCGGTATTGAGCCGCCAGACTTGCAGCATCGATCCGCGCGGCCGCCGGC
>JBOIFB010000174.1:0-6336 GCA_050741415.1 Burkholderiales bacterium
TGTCGGCAGCGACACATTGGCGATGGAGAGGTCCAGCACCTGCATGAACGTCCCCAGCGACAGGCCGAGCGTCGCCAGCGGCAGGCTGGCCGGGCGGAATCCGCCGAACGCGCCGGGTTGAGCAATCGTGTTGGCCATTAATTAGAATTGTGCAACGCAGTCGCTGAGACTTGCAAACCGGGAGAGCGAAATGAGTCAAGACACAAGAGAAGTCGTGGTGGTCGATATCAAGATCCCTTTCTGGTCGATGGTGACGCTGCTGGTCAAATGGGCGCTCGCGTCCATCCCCGCAATCATCATTCTTTTTATCATCGGCGCAGCGCTGTCAGCCCTGTTCGGCGGCGTCTTCCACTGGGGCATGATGGGGCGAAGCGTGTAGGGAGATCCCGCAGTTCGCGACGACCGGATTTGCCCCGGCGTATTTACGCTCGGACAGCTCAGCGCCGGCCGTCGTACCACGAGAAGCATTCCTTGGGGCTGCGCAGCGTGCGGCCGCCGGTCGCAATGGTCTTCAGCATGAACGTCAGCAGCTCGCGCGCCGTGTAGAGCCTTGCCTTGCGGCCGCTGGTCGCCAACGGGTGGCGATGAAGAATCGCAATGCTCCGTCCCTCGCGGCGCGCGAGACGCTTGAGCCTGCGAAACAGATCGATTTCCTCCGCCGCATACAGCTCCTGGCTGAAGCCGCCGAGCTGCTTGAAGGCGGCCGCTTCGCAAAAGATGAACGCGCCCGCCCCCCACTTGTTGATTCTGCTGAGCACGTTCCACAGAAACCCCAGCGACCGGATGACGCGACGGCTCGATTCGATCCGCACCGCGCTGCCGCCGGCGAGGCAACGGCCCGATTCGATTTCCTTCGCGACGTCCTCGCACAGGGCCGGGCTCGGATAGGAATCGGCGTCGACGAAGACCAGCCAGTCGCCTTGCGCATGGGCTGCGCCGGTGTTGCGGGCGCGGCCGATCTGGTTGACCGGCTCGAACACGACCCGGGCGCCCGCCGCGCGCGCGATTTCCGCCGTGCGATCGGTCGAGTTGTTGTCGCAAACGATCAGCTCCGACGTCCAGCCGCGCCGCACGAACGCCGACATGGCGTCGATCAGGCGCTGCAACGAGTCGGCGAGCAGCCGCTCTTCATTGAACGCCGGTACGACGACCGAGATCTTCATGGACTCTCCGGGATTCACCGTTGCCCGGCGACACGAGGCCGCGCGCGCACCCGCCCGCCGAAGGCGGCCAGCTCGTTCAGCAGCAGCGCGCCGATCACCAGCGCGCCGCCCGCGAGCGTCGCCAGCGCGGGTACTTCCCCCGCGCCCAGCCAGACCCACAGCGGGCCGAGCACCACTTCGAGCAATCCCAGCAGCGAAATCTCGGGCGCCGACAAATGCGCGCTTGCGCGCACCATGAGCATGCACGGCAAGCCGAGCTGCAGGCAGCCCAGGCCGGCGAGCAGAACCAGATCGTGCGCGCCGGCGTGAAACGGCAATGCGAACGGCAGGCTCACGGCGGCCGAGAGCGCGGCGCCGATCAGCACCGCCGGCACGAGATCGACCGAGCGGCCGGCGTGCTTGAGCGTCACCAGATTCACCGCTGCGGCGAGCGGCACGGCGAGCGCGATCGCCATCCCGGCCAGGTGGCGCGCTTCGCCCGCGGCGAAGCGCGAGCCGAACATCCACAGCATGCCGGCCATCGCCAGCCCGATCGCGGTCCAGGTGCGCACGGCGATCGGATCGCGCAGCACCGCGCGCGCGAGCAGCGCCGTGAGCAGCGGCGTGATGCTGTTGACGATCAGCGTGTTGGCGGTGGTCGTGGTCATCAGCGCCAGCATGAACGCGATCATCATGATGGCCCACATCGCACCCGAGAGCAGGCCGTAGCCGCCGCCGGCGCGCAGCGCGCCCCAGGCGCCGCGCCCGCGCGTGGCGAGCAGCGCGCCGAGCACGAACAGGGCGGCGAACAGGCTGCGCCAGAACGCCACTTCCCAGCGTCCGGCGAATTCGAGATGGCGCGTGACCACGCCGGCGATGCTCCACAGCGTCGGCGCCACGATCATCAGCACGATCGCGCGGCGATGCGCGCGTGGGTCCGCCCGTCCAAGCCGCGCGCTCATCGCGCTCCGTTCCTGCCGCTATGACGGCTGGACCGTCGTTTTCCCTCTGTAATAACGAGAAGCAGCGCGGGATCGGGCTGGCGGCCGACGCGACGGTGAAGCAGGCGGCAGAGCGTTATCTCAAGTGGTTCCGGCAGCACAAGAAGTCCGTACGGGAAACCGAGCATGTCATCAATGCCCACATCCTGCCAGCCCTCGGCGATCTGAAGCTCGAAGCCGTCACCGCGCCGAAGCTGCGGGCGTGGTTGGATGCGCTCGCCTCCCAGCCCGCCAGGGTCCGCAGCAGCAGGCAGAAACCGAAGTACCGCGCGTCTCCCAGGACTGCCGACGAAAAGCGCGCCAGGCGGTCCACGGCCAACCGGATCCTGAACGTGCTCAAGGCGCTTCTGAATCGCGCGTTCCAGGACGGGCTGGCGGCTGACGACACCGCATGGCGCAAGGTCAAGCCCTTCGCGAAGGCCGACGAAGCGCGCATACGGTTTCTGAGCGACGCGGAGGCGGTCAGGCTGGTGAATGCCTGCCCCGCCGATCTCCGCGCCCTGGTGCGCGCGGCGCTGCTCACCGGGGCGCGATACGGAGAGCTGGCGCGGCTGCGGCATGAAGCGCTCCTTGACGACCGGGCATTTTTGTCCGACAGTGACGTAACGCGCCGAGCGAGCCGTGCGGGGCAAGGAATTCATCCGCCGGGTGCAGAGACACGGGAAGGGCATTGGGCTTGCCTTCGAGTGGCGCCCCGATCGCGGTAAGGGTTCGCATGGCGTGCTGATCCTCGGCGACCGGCGCGCCGTGGTCCGGAACCCGAAGGACGAGCTGAAAACCGGGACCTACCACGCCATGCTCAAACAGCTCGGGCTGACGGACAAGGACCTGCACTGAGGAACAAGCGATGCTGCGATTTACCTATCCCGTGAAGCTCACCCGCGACCGCAAGGATGGCGGCTTCGTGGTGACGTGCCGCGATCTGCCCGAGGCCATCACCCAGGGCGACTCGATCGAGAAGGCGCTTTCCGAGGCCGAGGGCGCCGTGCAAGCGGCGATCGAAGCTCGCATCGAAGACGACGCGGGGATCCCGCAGCCGTCGCAGCCGAAGGTTGGCGAGAGCCTTGTCCCAACGCCCATCGCGTCCGCCCTCAAGGCCGCCGTGTATTTGACGATGAAAGAGCAGGACGTTTCCAAATCGGAGCTCGCGCGCCGCATGCAGTTAGACGAGAAAGAGGCGCGGCGGATGCTCGATCCCAGGCACCCGACGAAAGTGCCGACGCTCGAGCGCGCGCTCGCCGTGCTCGGCCGGCGCGCGGTTATCGAAGTGAGCTGAGCGATGGGCGAGACACTGAAACGGCGCCCCGGCAGCGGCAACGTCTTCGCCGACGTCGGCTTCCCGCCGCAGGAAGCGGAAAACCTGCTGCTGCGCGCGCAACTGACGTGCCACTGAACCGTTGGCTCTGCTGCCACATGTGTAAACAATCGTCCGCGATGACAAATTATGCACATGTCAGCTTCGCCACGCCCATACGATGCACATCATCGGCAACCGTTCACTGAGATCTTTTCCATGAGCCCAGCCATTCCCAGGCGAGTCATCATCGGGTTCGGCCTGGGGTTCTTGATCCTCGCCGTGAATGCGCTGATCGCCTATCAAACCATCAATTCGCTCAGGGCGGAGACCCGTGCCGTTGAGGACGGCTTGCAGGTCATGGAACAGCTGAGGGGCGTCAGCTCCGCCGTTGCGGATTCCGAAGCGGGGCAGCGCAGCTACATCATCACCGAGAGGAAGGAGTACCTCGAAAATTCCGGCGAACGGCTTCGAGGTGCCGATCGCCGCCTCAACGACATCCGCACACTGATCGGCAACGATGCTGTCGAGTCCGAGGAGATCAGTGCAATGCAGTCTTCGATTGCGGCACGCACCGCTGAATTCGAGGATGCGCTCAAGCTGCTGAACAACGGAGATACTCGGGCCACCCTAAAGTCCATTTCAACCGAAGAATCCAAGCGAAACCTAGACAATATCTACGAGCTTTTCGCGCAGTTCAGGGCGAAGCAGGACCAGTTGTTCATGCAGCGCACGCGACAGCTTCAAGAACGTTCCCGCTTCAGCCTTGCGACGCAGTACATCGCCACCTTTTTCGGCCTGGTCTTCCTCGGCTTGATCTATTACCTTGTCTACCGGGAAGTCGCGGTGCGCAGGCAGACGGAAGAAAAGCTCAGGATCGTTGCCACGCATGATCCGCTGACGGCGCTACCCAATCGCACCTTGCTCCACGAGCGCTTGTCGCACGCGCTTGCCGGGGCGCAGCGCCACAATCGGCCGCTCGCCGTCCTGCTCGTCGATCTGGACCGCTTCAAGCACGTGAACGATACGCTCGGCCACGAAGCCGGCGACACGCTGCTTCAGGTTGCGGCGCGGCGGTTATACGACTGCTTGCGGGAGACCGATACGATCGCTCGGCAGGGGGGCGACGAGTTCGTAGTATTGATGGACGAGCTCTCGGATCGCGAGCCGATTGCCCGCTTATCACAGAGGATTCTGGACGCTATGGTGGAACCCTTCGTCATCGAAGGGGAGGAAATTCATGCCACCGCCAGCATCGGCATCAGTGTCTACCCGGATGACGGCAGGACTCTGCTGAGGAACGCGGACATTGCGCTCTACCGTGCCAAGGAGAAGGGAGGGAACAACTTCCAGTGGTATTCGGCGCAGATCGACAACTATTCCCGCGAGCGCCTTACACTGGAATCCGAGTTGCGCCGCGCGCTGGAGCGCGGCGAATTGACGCTGCACTATCAGCCCAAGGTGGATCTTGCCGGCGGCCATATCTGCGGAATGGAGGCGCTGCTGCGCTGGCAGCATCCGCGGAGGGGGCTGCTCGCGCCGGACCGCTTTATTCCCATCGCCGAGGGGAGCGACCTAATACGGCCGATGGGCGCCTGGGTGCTGAAGACCGCATGCATGCAGAACCAGGCGTGGCAGCGGCAGGGCATACAGCGCGTTCCCGTCGCGGTCAACGTGTCCCCCCGCCAGTTCGGCGAAGAAAGCCTTTTCCATGACATCAAGTCGGCGCTCGCCGATTCGGGACTGGAAGGGTCGGATCTGGAGCTTGAGATCACCGAGAGTATGGTCATGGATGACCCCGAGCAGGCGGTCAACACTCTGCGTCGGCTGAAGGATCTGGGAATCAGCGTGGCGATCGACGATTTCGGCACCGGTTATTCATCGCTCGCGTACCTGAAGCGCTTCCCGGTCGACACCGTGAAACTGGATCGCTCCTTCGTCGATGATATCCCGCACGACGTGGACAGCATTGCGATCGCCCAGGCGATCATCGCCATGGCACATACCCTGCGCTTAAGGGTAGTGGCTGAAGGAGTCGAAAGCGAGGCGCAGGTTGGCTTCTTGCGCGGCGAGGGCTGCGACGAGATACAAGGGCATTATTTCAGCGCGGCGCGCGCCGCAAGCGAGATTCCCCGGATCATGCGCAAGACCTTGCGGCGCGGCGCCACCGATTACCGTTCGGGGCGCCGCCGGATGGAATTGGTCTAGGCGGATTTCTCGGCCAGAGCGATTCCGCCGCGGCCCGACTGCTTGCAGCGCCTGAGCGCCGCGTCGGCGACCTCCAGGACCTGCCGCATGCTGCTGCCGTGCTCGGGAAACGCCGCGACGCCCACCGACAGCGCCACGGGTCCGAGCGCTCGGCCGTCGAACTCGATCCCGAGCGTCTGCGCACCCGCACCGAGCGTCCGGGCGCGCAGCAACGCCGTGTCCAGCGAGGTCTGCGCCAGGACGAGCGTGAACTCGTCTCCCCCGTAGCGGGCGGCGATGTCCTCGCGGCGCGCGAGCGAGGCGATGAACTTTCCCACCTCGCGCAGCACCGCGTCCCCCGCGGCGTGGCCGAACGCGTCGTTGAAGTGCTTGAAGTGATCGACGTCGATCATTATTACCGCCATCGTCTGCCCGCTGCGCCGGGCGCGGCTTTCCTCCCGCTCGAGCGACGCATCGAGGTAGCGCCGGTTGTAGAGTCCGGTCAGCGCATCGTGCAGCGCCTCGTCCTGCAGCGCGAAGATCGATCGAGCCAGCTGTTCTTCGGCCAGCAAACGTTTCCGGATCTCCGATTCGAGCGCCAGGCGCGCCGCCTCGAGCGGCTCGCGCGGCTCGGCCAGGCGCCGCACGAGCCCTACGACCGCGCGCAGCAGCGCGTCGTCCACCCCGGCTTCGCGCGCGCGCGGCGCCGGGT
>JBOIFB010000175.1:0-6319 GCA_050741415.1 Burkholderiales bacterium
GCGATGCACCTGCAGACGCTGCTCGACGGCGGCGCCTACGGCTCGCACGGCCCGGCGAGCACCTTCTACACCGGGGTGCTCACGCCGGTGACCTACGAGCTGCCGCGCTTCAAGTTCGAGGCCTGCCGCACCTTCACCAACAAGCCGGCCTGCGGTCCCAAGCGCGGCCACGGCACGCCGCAGCCGCGCTTCGGCCAGGAAGTGCAGCTCGACAAGATCGCCGACAAGCTCGGGCTCGATCCCGCCGAGCTGCGGCTCAACATGGTGACCAAGCCGGATTCGCTCACCGCGAGCTGGCTGCGCATCGGTTCGACGGGCCTGGCGGAGTGCATCCGCAAGGTGGTCGAGATGTCCGGCTGGAAGGACAAACACGGCAAGCTCCCGCCCGGGCGCGGGGTGGGCCTAGCCTGCTCGAGCTACATGTGCGGCGCTGGCGTGTCGATCTACTGGAACAAGCTGCCGCACTCTGGCGTTCAGCTTCTGCTCGATCGCAGCGGACAGGTGACCGTGTACTGCGGCGCGACCGAGCTCGGCCAGGGCTCGGACGACGTGCTGGCGGCGCTCGTCTCGGAGGCGCTCGGCATCGATCCCAGCTGCGTGCGCTGCGTCACCGGCGACACCGGCATCACGCCGGTCGACCTCGGCTCGTATTCGAGCCGGGTCACCATCATGATGGGCAACGCGGCACTTCAGGCCGCCGGCCGGGTGCGCGCGCAGCTCGCCGCCGCCGCCGCGGAGCAGCTCGACACGCTGCCCGACCGGGTGCGCTTCTCGCAGGGGCGCGTGTTCGACGGCGCGGATCCGGGCAAGGCGATGAGCTTCATCGAGGCGGTGGCGCTGGCGGAAGCCAGGTTCGGCACGCTTGGCGCGGTCGGCTCGTACTCGCCGCCGAAGGCGCCGGGCCGCTACAAGGGCGCAGGCGTCGGGCCGTCACCCGCCTACAGCTTCTCGGCCTGCGTGGTCGAGACCGAGGTCGATCCGCAGACCGGCTGGATCACTGTGCCGAAGATCTGGATTGCGCACGACATCGGCCAGGCGATCAATCCGGTGCTCGCACGCGGGCAGGTGATCGGCAGCGTCTACATGGGGCTGGGCGAGGCGCTGATGGAAGAGCAGGTCTTTCGCCGCCTGCCGGCGAAGCTCTCAGGCGCGCTGGTGCACCGCACGCCCTCGATGCTCGAGTACAAGAGTCTCACGTCGCTCGACATGCCGGAGGTCGAGGTGGCGCTGATCGAGGACCCGGATCCGAACTGCCCCTACGGCGCGAAGGAAGTCGGGCAGGGGCCGCTCTTGCCCGTGATGCCGGCGGTGGCGAACGCGGTGTTCGACGCGCTCGGGGTGCGCATCGACGAGGTGCCGATCACCCCCGACAAGGTGCTGCACGCGCTGGAGAAAAAAGCCAAGGGCGAGCTGGCGCGCGTCGGTCCCGAGAGCTTCCCCGCGGTGCCGTACCCGGCGCCGATGTTCGTGCTTCCGCCCTGGGAAGGGGGGGACGGTAAGGAGGTAAACAAAAATGATGCGTCTGCCGTGGTTTGATTTTCGTGCCCCGCGCACGATCGGCGAGGCGGCGAAGATACTTGCCGGCGAGGGTCCGCAGGCGATGCTGATCGCGGGCGGGACCGATCTGGTGCCGAACATGAAGCGCCGCCACCAGACGCCGGCCACGCTCGTCTCGTTGCGCAAGATCGAGGAGCTGCGCAAGATGAACGGCTCGCTCGGGGCCTGCCTCACGCTGACCGAGATCGTCGATTCGGCGCAGGTGCGCGAGAAGTACCTCGGGCTATGGCAGGCGGCGGCGCAGGTCGCCACGCCGCACCTGAGGAACATGGGAACGCTCGGCGGCAACCTGTGCCTCGATACACGCTGCACCTACTACAACCAGAACTACGAGTGGCGCCAGGCGATCGACTTCTGCTTGAAGAAGGAAGGCGAGATCTGCTGGGTCGCGACCGCGAGCAAGCGCTGCGTGGCGGTGTCCTCGACCGACAGCGCGCCCGCCCTGATCGCGCTTGGAGCGAAGGTAAGACTGGTTTCTTCGTCCGAACAGAGAGACGTACTGCTCGCGGACCTGTACCGCAACGACGGCATCGACTATCTGAGCAGAAAGCCGGACGAGATCCTGACCGAGGTGCTGCTGCCCGAGGCCGGCTGCTGGAAGAGCACTTATTGGAAGCTGCGCCGCCGGGGTTCGTTCGATTTTCCGGTGCTGGGAGTCGCAGCGGCCGTAAAAATGAAAGGCGACATCGTCGAACAGGCGAGGATCGCCCTCGGCGCGGCCGCCTCGCGTCCGTTCCTGGTCGACAAGGCCGGCGCCGCGCTGGCCGGCAGGAAACTGACCGACGATGCCATCGCTGAAGCGGCCGCCACGGTCGCTTCGCGCGCCAAGCCGATGGACAACACCGATCTCGATCTCTACTGGCGGAAAGAGGTCGTCGGCGTCTTTGCCGGCTACGCGCTGAAGGAATTGCGCGGCGACGACATGCGCGCCACGCGCGCACGGGTCGCGCGGCAGTCGCTCGAGGCATGAAGTATCTTCTGGCGTTGCTGCTGATCGGGTCTTGCGTGGCGTCGTATGCCGCCTCGCTGCCGCAGGACGAGCCGGTGCCCGGCGGCGTCGCGCTGGTGCCGCTCGAGCGCGGCGGCGCGGCGCCGCACGCGTATTTCAACCGTGAACGGGTGATGGTGCTCAAGAACGGGGCGCGCTGGCTCGCGGTGGTGGGCATCCCGCTGGACGCCAAGCCGGGCGGCTACGCGGTGCGGGTTCAGGACCGCAGCTTCGGTTTCAGCGTGCGCGACAAGCAATACGCCGTGCAGAGGATCACGATCAAGGACGAACGCAAGGTCGAGCCGACGGCGCAGGACCTCAGGCGCATCCAGCGCGAATCCGCGATCATTCACGCGGCCCTGGCCGCATGGCGCGACAAGCAGAACGTGGCGCTGCAATTCGACCTGCCGGTGCTGGGCCCCGTAAGCAGCCCCTTCGGACTGCGCCGCGTCTTCAACGGCGAGCCGCGCAATCCCCATAGCGGACTCGATATCGCGGTGCCCGCCGGCACGCGGATCCACGCCGCGGCGCCGGGGCGCGTCGCCGCAATCGGAGATTTCTTCTTCGACGGCAACATGGTAATGATCGACCACGGGCAGGGCCTGGTCACGATGTACGCGCACATGGAGAAGGTCCTGGTGAAGAAGGGACAACGGGTGGCGCGCGGCGAGGTGATCGGCCTGGTGGGCCAGACCGGCCGCGCCACCGGCCCTCATGTGCACTGGGGCGTGAGCCTCAACAACGCGCGGGTCGATCCCACGCTGTTCCTGTCGCCCGATGAGCTGGCGCGGCTGGAGGGAAAATAGCGCAGGCCTCTCGCGGCCCTAGTGCCCGAGGATCTGGCTCAGGAACAGCTTGGCGCGGTCGGTCTTGGGGGCGGAGAAGAATTCCTCGGGCTTGCCGGTCTCGACGATCTCGCCCTGGTCCATGAATACGACCCGGTCGGCGACGGTGCGCGCGAAGCCCATCTCGTGCGTGACCACCAGCATGGTCATGCCTTCGTGCGCCAGCTCGATCATCACGTCGAGCACTTCCTTGATCATCTCCGGGTCGAGCGCGGAGGTGGGTTCGTCGAACAGCATTACTTTGGGGCGCATGGCGAGCGCGCGCGCGATCGCGACGCGCTGCTGCTGGCCGCCCGAGAGCTGCGCCGGGTACTTGTCCGCCTGCTCGCCGATGCGCACGCGCTTGAGCAGCTGCATCGCCAGCTCCTCGGCCTCGCGCTTGGGCATGCGGCGCACCCAGGTCGGCGCGAGCGTCAGGTTCTGCAGTACCGTGAGGTGCGGAAACAGGTTGAACTGCTGGAACACCATGCCGACCTCGCGCCGGATCGCCTCGATCGCCTTGACGTCGTCGGCCAGCTCGATGCCGTCGACCAGGATGCGGCCGCGCTGGTGCGATTCGAGCCGGTTGATGAGGCGCACCAGGGTCGACTTGCCCGAGCCCGAGGGGCCGCAGATGACGATCTTCTCGCCGCGCGCGACCGAAAAGTCGATCCCGCGCAGGACGTGGAACTCGCCGAACCACTTGTCGACGCCGCGCATGTCGATGATCGGCCCGCCGTTGCGGTTGCCGTTGCTGCTGCCGCTGTCGTTGGCCAAGTCACTCCTCCCGCAGAATGTGTTTGCGCCCGCGCGCAAAGTCGCGCTCCAGTCCCTGGCTGTACTTTGACATCGAGTAGCAGAACACGAAGTACACCAATGAGGCGAACAGGTAGGCCTCCATGCCGAAGCCGCTCCAGGCGGGCTCGTTGAGCGACACCTTGACCGCCGAGAGCAAGTCGAACAGGCCGATGATCACCACCAGCGAGGTGTCCTTGAAGAAGGCGATGAAGGTGTTGACCAGCGGCGGGATCGAGATGCGCAGCGCCTGGGGCAGGATGATGAGCAGCATCTTGCGCCAGTACGACAGGCCGAGCGCTTCGGCCGCCTCGTACTGCCCGACCGGAATGGCCTGCAGCCCGCCGCGCACCACCTCAGCCAGGTAGGCCATGGCGAACATGACCATCGCGATCTGCGCCCGCAGCAGCTTGTCGATCGAGACGCCCGCAGGCAGGAACAGCGGCAGCATCACCGAGGCCATGAACAGCAGGCTGATCAGCGGCACGCCGCGGATCAGCTCGATGTAGACCACGCTCGCCATGCGCACCGCCGGCATGTTCGAGCGCCGGCCGAGCGCGAGCAGGATCGAGAGCGGAAACGCAGCCGCGATGCCGAAGGTGGCGAGAATTAGCGTCAGCATCAGGCCGCCCCAGCGCCCGTCCTCGACGTAGGGCAGGCCGGGCACGCCGCCCCACATCAGCACGAAGATCAACGCCAGGCCGGCGAGCCACACCCCGGCCAGCCACGGCCGCCAGCACGCCCGCAGCGCGCTCACCACGTAGAGCGCGAGAAACAGCAGGATCCCCACGCCGGGGCGCCATTGCTGCGCGTAGGGATAGGTGCCGAACAGGATGAAGCGGTGCTTCTCGACGATGAAAGCCCAGCAGGCGCCGTGCCCCTCGGCGGCGCGGCAGGCGGCCGAGCCGCCCGTGTGCCAGACCGCGTTCACGAAGGCCCACTCGACGAACGGCGGCACCAGCTTCCACGCCAGGGCGAGCAGCGCCAGCGTGACGAGCGTGCTCGGCACGCTGTAGAACAGGTTCGTCCGCAGCCACCCGATCGCGCGGCCCGTCATGACGCGCGCGCTCCCTTGAGCGCGATGCGCCGGTTGTAGCCGTTCATGAAGCCGGAGATCGAAAGGCTGATCGTGAGGTACACCGCCATGATGATCGCGATGCCCTCGATCGCCTGGCCGGTCTGGTTCATCGTGGTGTTGGCGATCGACACCAGGTCGGGGTAGCCGATCGCGACCGCGAGCGAGCTGTTCTTGGTCAGGTTGAGGAACTGGCTGGTCATCGGCGGCACGATCACCCGCAGCGCCTGGGGCAGGACCACCAGGCGCATCGCGCGGCGCGGGCGCAGCCCGAGCGCGTACGCCGCCTCGAATTGCCCGCGGTCAACCGCCAGTACGCCGGCGCGCACGATCTCGGCGATGAAGGCCGCGGTGTAGATGGTCAAGCCGCCGAGCAGGGCGGCGAACTCGGGCGTGAGCGTCATGCCGCCGGAAAAGTTGAAGCCCTGCAGCCGCGGCAGCTCGATATGCAGCGGCGCGCCGGCGGCGAGGAATACCGCGAGCGGCAGGCCGAGCACCAGCCCGCAGCCCGCGGCGAGGGTCGGGAAAGGCTGCCCGGTAAGCGCTTGGCGGCGACTGGCCCAGCGTGCCAGCAGCCAGGCGCCGATCGCGCCGGCGATGAACGCCGCGGCCATCCAGGCGTGCGCCGGGTGGGCGTGCAGCACCGGCAGGGCGATGCCGCGGTTGCTGAGGAAAACCCCTGGCAGCGGCGCCAGCGCCTGGCGCGGCCCGGGCAGGTTCTCGGTGATCAGCACGTACCAGAAGAACAGCTGCACCAGCAGCGGCACGTTGCGTATCAGCTCGACGTAGGCCGTGGCCAGCTTCGACAGCAGCCAGTTGTGCGACAGGCGTGCGAGGCCGATCATGGTGCCGAGCAGCGTGGCGGCGAAGACGCCGACCAGCGCCACGCGGAAGGTGTTGAGCACGCCGACCGTCAGCGCGCGCAGGTAGGTGTCGGCGGCGTTGTAGGCGATGAGCGTGGTTTCGCCGATCGAGAAACCGGCTTCGCGCTTGAGGAAGCCGAAGCCGCTCGCGATCCTGCGCTGTTCGAGGTTCTGCGCCGTGTTGTAGATCAGGAACCACGCCACCAGGCCGACCACC
>JBOIFB010000176.1:0-6241 GCA_050741415.1 Burkholderiales bacterium
AACGTGGTCTGACCCCGATTTTGCATTGGATTGTCGATGACTTTCCAGTCGGGACGCATGCCGACCAGGTCCGAGCCGAGCACGCCGCGCAGCGGCATGAAGGGAACGCCTTTCTCGGCCGCCTGCAGGCCGCTGTGGATCATGGGACAAGTCGCTTCGCGCAGCACCAGCTCGCCTTTTTCGGCGGCCTCGGTGAAGCGCGGCGCGAGGCCGGCTTCGCCGAGCGAGACCGCGCTCGTTTCGACCTCGGCCACGCAGCCCGCGCCGATCAGCAGGTCGGCGCATAGGCCGAGCACCGGCACGCCGAGCAGGCGCAGGCCCCGCGCGCGGCGCCGCACCAGCGCGCGCACCACCGCCATCGCCGGCAGCGAGTAGTCCGGCGGCAGCGCGATCTGCGCGCCGTCCGGGATCTGCGCCGCGAGCGCCTCGGCGTCCGCCAGAAAGCGGGTCGCGTTCGCCGGCAGCGCGTCCATGCTCAGGAAGTGCCGCCCACCGTGAGGCCGTCGATACGCACGGTAGGCTGGCCGACGCCGACCGGAACGCTCTGGCCATCCTTGCCGCAGGTGCCGATGCCGCTGTCGAGCTCAAGGTCGTTGCCGATCATCTTCACCCGCGTGAGCGCGTCGGGGCCGTTGCCGATCAGGGTCGCGCCCTTGATCGGGTAGGTCACCTTGCCGTGCTCGATCATGTAGGCCTCGGCGGCCGAGAACACGAACTTGCCGTTCGTGATGTCGACCTGCCCGCCGCCGAAGTTGACCGCGTACACGCCGCGCTCGACCCCGGCGACGATCTCGCGCGGATCGTGCGGGCCGGCGAGCATGTAGGTGTTGGTCATGCGCGGCAGGACCAGGTGGGCGAAGGATTCGCGCCGCCCGTTGCCGGTGAGCGGCATCTTCATCAGGCGCGCGTTGAGGCTGTCCTGGATGTAGCCGCGCAGCACGCCGTCCTCGATCAGCACCGTGCGCGTGGTCGGGTTGCCCTCGTCGTCGACCGTGAGCGAGCCGCGCCGCCCGGGCAGCGTGCCGTCGTCAACCACCGTCACCCCGCGCGCGCCGACGCGCTCGCCGATGCGTCCCGAAAATGCCGAGCTGCCCTTGCGGTTGAAGTCGCCCTCCAGGCCGTGCCCGATCGCCTCGTGCAGCAGGATTCCCGGCCAGCCCGGCCCCAGCACGACCGTCATGGTGCCCGCGGGCGCGGGGCGCGCATCGAGGTTGACGAGCGCCTGCGCCACCGCCTTGGCGGCGTAGTCCTGCAGCACCGCATCGCTGAAATGCACGTAGCCGGTGCGCCCGCCGCCCCCGGCGTGGCCGCTCTCGCGCCGGCCGTCCTGCTCGACGATGACCTGCGCCGACAGCCGCACCAGCGGCCGCACGTCGGCCGAGAGCACGCCGTCCGAGCGCGCAATCAGCACCACTTCGTACTCGCCGGCCAGGCTCGCCATCACCTGCGTCACGCGCGGATCGAGCGCACGGCACATGCGCTCGAGCTTGACCAGCAGCGCCACCTTGGCCTCGGAGGCAAGGGTGGCGAGCGGATCGACCGGCTCGTAGCGCCGCACCGGCTGGCCGCGGCGCGCGACTTTGGTGCGCCGGTTCTGGCCTGCCGCCGCGATCGCGCGGGTCGCGCGCGCGGCGTCCTCGAGCGCGTCGAAGCTGATTTCGTCCGAGTAGGCGAACGCGGTCTTCTCGCCCACGATCGCGCGCACCCCCACGCCCTGCTCGATGTTGAAGCTGCCCGACTTGACGATCCCCTCCTCCAGGCTCCAGCTCTCGGAGCGCGCGTACTGGAAGTACAGGTCGGCGTAATCGATGCGATGCGCGCCGAGCGCGCCGAACACGCGCTCGAGCTTGCCGGCCTCGAGCGCATAGGGCTCGAGCAGGCGGCGCTCGGCGGTTCCTAGCAGCAGGTCCTGCGGGGTGGTTTGCATGAGCGGCGTAATCTCCTGGTGAACGATCATAACAGTCAGTAGCCGCCGCCCGGCGAGTTCCCGACCGTCACGGGGGGTCTGAGCTTTTCGACATCCGGATCGCTCCAAGTTCCCGTGATTTTGTAGTCGTAGGAAAAAATCTGTCCGAGCGGGTTCTTCAACAGGCGCTGCGCGATCGCCGAGGCGATGCCGGCCAGCGGGTTGAGCAGGCCGATGACGGTCGATGCGCTGTCGCCCAGGCCCGGCACCACGCGCACCGTGAGGTCCTGCGTTTCGCGCGCGAGGTCGGTCTGGCCGCTCATCGACACGTCCGCCGCCGCGCCGTGCATCTTGAAGTCGCTGGTGGTCATCACCCCCTGCCGGACCTGCAGCTTGCTGGCGATGCTGTCGAACTGGAAGCCCTTGGAGAAAACGTCGCGGAAGTCGAGCGTGATGCGCCGCGGCAGCATCTGCAGGCTCATGAGCGACACCAGCTTGCCGATGCCCGGCTCGATTTCGAGGAACTGGCCGTCCTTCGCGTCCAGCGCCAGGTCGCCCGAGAGCGACGGGTAGTCGATGGCGAGCGGACTCCCGCTCCAGCTCAGCGTGCCGCCCAGCGTCGCCTTGCCGCCCTTGACCAGTCCCTGGTAGCCGATGCGGTCGAGGAACTTGCCGGCGTCGTTCGCTTTCAGCTCGAACTTGAGCTCGGTCGAGGACGCCGCACCGCCGTGCCAGGCGCCGCTGGCGCTCATCGATGCGTCCGGATTCACCATCGCGAGCCGCTCGATGCGCCAGTCTTCGCCCGCGTGCTGCGCAGCGACCTCGATCCGGCCGAGTTGCTTGCCGCGAAAAGTAAAGCGATCGGCGATCAGATCGAGCGCGGGCAGGTCGCTGACCTGCTTTTCGCCCTTGACCGGCCCCGCCTCGTGACCGGGCGCGTCGTCGGGGATCGTGAAGCGCCGCAGGCGCGCGATCAGCTTGCCGCCGCCCGCGCTGCGATAGGCGACATCGCCGGCGAGCTGATCGGCTTGCACGTGGGCCGACCAGCCTTCGGCGTCGGCGCCGGCCTCGAGCGCAACCCCGGTCACGCGCTTCCCGAACGCGTCGAGCGTGCCGACTTTGAGCTCGGCGGTGAGCGGCCCGGCCGCCGAGCCGCCTCCCCCGGCCAGCGCCAGCCAGCGGTCGAGGTCGAGGTTGGGGATCGAGCCGTACAGCAGCACGCCCGGGCGCTCCGGCAGCCGCATCGCCGCTCCTCGCTCGGGCTCGAGCGCGATCGAGGCGCGCTGCACGGTCATCTGCGCGCCGGAGCGCTGGCGCAGGATTTCGGCCGCGAGCCGGCCGCCGAGCGTGAGCGAAATGCGGTCGCGCGCATCGGCCGCCCCCGGCAGCAGCTCGATCCGCAGCGGCAGGGCGCCGCCGGCGGCCTTGTCCAGCGGCGGCGGCAGATCGCTCGCGACCTCCCGCAGCGAGGACTCCAGGCTCAACATCGCGTGGCCGTCGCGCACCGTCGCGGTCGCGACGTAGCCCGCGGCGCCGGACAGAAATTTTCCCCAGCGAGACGCTGAGAGCAGCGGCACGCCGCCGAGCTCGACCCAGCCTCGCGCGACGACCCGTACGCCGGCGCCCGGTGTGCTGCCGCCGTCGATCCTCACCGCGCCGCCGAGAAACCGGCCCTGCACGTCGTGCACCGTCAGACCCGACTGGCTGAAGCTCACCCTGCCGCCGGCCTGCTCGATCGGCGGCAGCTGCGGCACCAGGGTCAGGCTGTTGCCGGCGAAGCGGAATTCGCCCGCCACCTTGGTCGCCGCGGGATTGCCCAGCGGCAGCTCGAGCTTGAGCGTCAGCGTACCGCGCCCCGAGGCGCGCATCGCGTCGGTCAGGCCGCCCACCATGCCGCGCACCGGACTGCCGGCGATATAGGCCAGGAACGCTCCGCTCGGCCCCTCTGCCGTGCCCGAGATCGAGAGCAGCTTGTGCGCGGCGGTCAGGCTCGAGATCCCCACGCTCACGTCCGAAAGCCTGGCGCCGTACACGCTGCCGGCGTGGCCGACGATGCTCATCTTGTCGCGCTCGAACAGCAGCTCGCCGTCGATGTCCTCGATGCGCGGCCACTTGGGCCCGACCTGCAGCGTGGCGTTGCGGACGTGCGCGCTGACCTTGAACTCCCCCCTGGACGGGTCGGTGAAGGGAAAATCGCGCAGGTCGCCCTCGAGCCGCAGGGCCACGTCGCTCGCCTGCCCCGAGACGATCGCGCCGGCGAGCCAGGCGCGCACGTCCTTGCCCATGAGGCTGGCGAGCGGTAGATAGCGCACCACCTGGCTGCCGTCCGCGCGCGCGAGCCGCGCCGAAAGATCGATCGTGCCGGGGCCGGCGCCCTCCTGCCAGGCGTAGGTGCCCGACGCGCTGCCCGACAGATGCGGATTGCTGAACGCAAGCGACGCGATGTGCACGTCGATCGCGCCCGAGGGCGAGCGCGCCCAGTCGATCTGGCCGCTGAGCTCGTCGAGCCCGATGCGCGGCTCGGGAAATACCTGCGGCAGATCGATCTCGGTATTGCGCGCGGCGAGGGTGACGCGGCCGCCGCTGGCGCCGGCGTCCACGCTGCCGGACAGCCCGGCGAAGCCGGGCACTCCGTGCCAGGCGTTCATCGCCACGCCGCTGAAGCGCGATTTGACGCTGTAGCGCTCCGCCTCGGGGAGCGTGCCGCTCCAGGTGAAATTGAAGTCGAGCAGGTTGCCGCGCGGCGCAAATTCCCCGAGCAGCTTGCGCAGCGAGGCCGGAAACGGCAGGAAGGCGGCGAGCTGCGCCAGGGGCTCGAGCTCGATCAGATTGGCATTCGCCGAGCCGCGCTCGGGCGCCTGCCCCGACTGCGGCTGCCAGGCGACGCTGAAGCTGGTCGGGCGCATCGACGCGCCCTGCGCCCGGCTCAGCGCGAGATTTTCGCCCGAGAGCTCGTAGCCGTTCGCGCTGGCGCGCGCCTGCACGCGCCCCTGCAGGCTCTGCAGCTCGAGCACGGGCAGGTCCGCGGCCAGGCGCAGCGCGACGCCGGTCAGCGCGACGTCCGCGGTGGCGCGCTGCGGCTTGCCGCCGCCGAGGGTGACCCACAGGCGCAGCGCTCCCTGGCCGCGCTGCAGATCCACCGGGTAGTCGACCCAGGCGCGCCAGCCGGCGAGGTCCGTGTTGCCGATCTCGACGTAGACCTGGCCGTTCCACGCCGCCGGGTCGGCCAAGCTGTGGCCGCTCAGCTCGCTGCGCAGCTCCAGGTCGGCGCCGAGGTCGTCCGGCGGGCGCGCCGAAAAGCCCATGGCGTGCTTCTCGCCCGTGTTGCGCAGCCGGAAATTGACCGCGTGCAGCTCGAGCGCCGGGGCGCCGCGCTTTTCGTCGCGCCACTCGAGCTCGGCGTCGCGCACCACGATCTCGCGCTGGGCGAGCACCCAGTCGCTGAGCCCGCCGCCCGCCGCGGCGCCCGAGAGCTGCATCCCTGCGATGTAGATCTCGCCCGCGGCGTCGCGCCGCACGATCAGCTTGGGCGCCTCGACGGTGAGCGAGCGCAGGCGCAGATCGAGGAACAGCAGCGAACGCCAGGAGACCACGTTCTCGACCGTCGGCAGCACCAGCGCGACCCGCCCGGCGCGGTCGTAGATGCGCACGTCGCCCAAGTTGAGCTGCGGGCGCAGGCCCTACCAGTCCGCCTCGATGGTGCCGATCCTGACCTGCAAGCCGATCGAGCGCGAGATGACCGCCACGATCTGCGCGCGATAGTCCTCGATGTGCGGCAGCAGCCAGTAGCGCAGCGCGAGAAAGAGCGCGGCGAAGCCCAACAACGCGGACCAGGCCATCCACTCGAGCACCCGCAGCCAGAACGGGAGTCGGGTTTCGGTTTGCATCGTGCTTCGCGTTGCCCCTATAGTCCGTAAGCGGGCAAATGAACGCAGCGGGCCCGTGCGAAGTTTAAACCGTAACCATCGACTCCGATCCGGATTTCCCCGAAATCTTGAGCCTCGCCCCGATTCCCCCGCCGCTCGAGCCCTCGCGCTATGCGCGCCACGTGCTCGAGGCGCAGCCCGCGCTCGCCGCCGAGCTCGCCGCGCCGCAGCCATTCACGCGTGCGCAGATGGACGCAGCGCTGAACGGGGCGCGAGAGGACGACGAAGCGGCGCTCAAGCGCCGCCTGCGCCGGCTGCGCCAGCGCGTGCTGCTGCGGGTGATGGCGCGCGACCTGTCCGGCGCGGCCGAGCTGGCCGAAGTCTGCGGCGCGATGAGCGACCTGGCCGAGGCCTCGATCGCCGCCGCGCTCGCGTGGGCCGAGGCGGGCCAGGCCGCGCAGTCCGGCCG
>JBOIFB010000177.1:0-6231 GCA_050741415.1 Burkholderiales bacterium
GCCGAGCAGCGTGCGCACATGCGCGATCTGCGTACGCTGATCGCGCAGCCCGAGCTGATGAGGCTCAACGTCGGGATCTTCGTGCTGCACGTGTCCCAGATGGCGATGTTCGTGGTCGTTCCGCCGATGCTGGTGGAGGCGGGCCTCGCGCTTCCGTCGCACTGGAAGTTCTATCTGCCGGTGGTGCTGATGTCGTTCGTGCTGATGGTGCCGGCGGTGTTCTACGCCGACCGCCGCAACCATCACAAGCCGGTGCTGCTCGGCACGGTGCTGCTGCTCGCGGCGGTCGAAGTCGGGCTTGCGGCAGCGCCCGACCGCATCGTGCCGCTCGGCGGCCTGATGCTCGCATTCTTCGTTGCGTTCAATGTGCTCGAAGCGCTACTGCCGTCGCTGGTGTCGCGCATCGCGCCGGCGCACGCGCGCGGTACCGCGATCGCGGTTTACAACACGACCCAGACCCTGGGCCTGTTCGCGGGTGGGATGCTCGGCGGCTGGCTGGCCAAGAACCACGGGCCGCAGGCTGTGTTCAGCACCTGCGCGGGGCTGGCGGCGTTGTGGCTGCTGGCGGCGGCGGGGATGCGGCCGCTGGCGCCAAAACGTGTCAACGAACTGGCCGAGTCCGACGTTTCCCGCTCACGGGGAGCCTGAGCCCCAAGGGGCGCTCAATGGAAGGGCGCGCAAGAAGCGTTCGATGAAGGACAACTCGCGATGGGGGAGGTTTAAATGGCTTCGGTGAACAAGGTGATTCTGGTTGGCAACCTGGGACGTGATCCGGAAACCCGTTACATGCCGGACGGAGCGGCGCTCACCAACGTGTCGGTCGCCACGTCGTACCAGTGGACCGACAAGGCGAGCGGCGAGAAGAAGGAGGAGACCGAGTGGCACCGGGTGGTGTTCCGTGCCCGTCTGGCGGAGATCGCGGGCGAGTACCTCAAGAAGGGATCCCAGATCTACCTCGAAGGGCGGCTGCGCACGCGCAAATGGCAGGACAAGGAAGGCCAGGAACGGTACACGACCGAGATCGTCGCCGACACAATGAAAATGCTCGGCTCGCGCGGCGGCGCGGGCGAACCGCGCACTGAGACGCCGCGCGAGGCGCCGCGCGACGCAGCAGCGCGGCCCGGGGCGGCCGAGCCTACCGTGGCGGCCAAGAAGCCGGCGGGTAAGTTCGACGACATGGAGGACGACATCCCGTTCTGACCTATAATGCGCCCCCGTTCGCAGTGGAAATCAATACGTTAGAGGCATCACGATGCCGATCTACGAATACCGTTGCAGTGATTGCGGCTTTCAGAGCGAGTATCTGCAGAAGGTTTCCGAGCCGCAGCTGAGCGTCTGCCCATCGTGCGGCAAGACGACGTTCCACAAGCTGCTCAGCGCCGCGGGTTTCCAGCTCAAGGGTAGCGGCTGGTACGCCACGGACTTCCGCAACAGCGGCGCCAAGGCAGCCAAGCCGGGCGATTCGAAGCCCGGCGCTGCGGCCGAATCGAAGCCCGAAGCCAAGGCGGAGGCGAAGGGGGAGGCAAAACCGGAATCGGCGGCAAAGGCCAAGCCCGAGGCGCCTGCGTCGGGCGGAGGCGGCGGCACCGCCTGAACGACTTGAAAAAGTACCTCCTCACCGGTGTTCTGATCTGGATCCCGCTGGTCATCACGATCTGGGTCCTGAAGCTCGTGGTCGACACCATGGACCAGAGCATGCTGCTGCTGCCGCAGCACTGGCGCACCGAGTACTGGCTCGGGGTCCATGTCCCGGGGCAGGGTGTAGTGCTGACGATCGTGATCGTGTTCGTCACCGGCGTTCTGGCGGCGAATTTCATCGGCGAGCGGCTGGTACGGCTCTGGGACGAACTGCTGCACCGCATCCCCTTCGTATCGTCGATCTACTCGAGCGTCAAGCAGGTCTCGGACACGCTTTTTTCTTCCTCGGGCCAGGCGTTCCGCAAGGCGTTGCTGGTGCAATGGCCGCGCGAAGGCATGTGGACGATTGCGTTCCAGACCGGCGTTCCCGGCGGAGACGTGGTCAATCACCTGAAAGGCGACTATGTCAGCGTCTACGTTCCCACCACGCCCAACCCGACCGGCGGCTATTTCGTCATGCTGCCGCGGGCAGAGGCGATCGAGCTCGATATGAGCGTGGATGATGCGCTGAAATACATCATTTCCATGGGCGTGGTGTCGCCCGGCAGCAAGCCCGACAAGCATGCCGCGTCCGGCGGAATTTCGTAACGGGACCTCGCGAATGCGAACGCACTATTGCGGCGATTTGTCGGCCGCGTCCGTCGGCCATGGCGTGACGCTGTGCGGATGGGCGCACCGCAGGCGCGACCACGGCGGGGTGATTTTCATCGACCTGCGCGACCGCGAGGGCCTGGCTCAGGTGGTGTTCGACCCGGACCGCCCGGAAGCGTTCGCGACCGCCGATCGCTCGCGAAGCGAGTACGTACTCAGAGTGGCCGGCACAGTGCGCCGCCGTCCCGAAGGCACCGCCAATCCCAACCTGCGCTCGGGCGAGGTCGAGGTGCTGGCGCACGAAATCGAGGTGCTGAACGCCTCGGCCCCGCCGCCGTTCCAGCTCGACGACGACAACCTGTCCGAGACCACGCGCCTCACCTACCGCGTGCTCGATCTGCGGCGCGAGCCGATGCAGCGCAACCTGCGGCTGCGCTATCGCGTCGCCATGGCGGTGCGGCGCTACCTCGATGCCCAGGGCTTCATCGACATCGAGACGCCGATGCTCACGCGCTCGACCCCGGAAGGTGCGCGCGACTATCTGGTGCCGTCGCGCGTGCACCCAGGCGAATTCTTCGCATTGCCGCAGTCTCCGCAGCTGTTCAAACAGCTGCTGATGGTCGCGGGCTTCGATCGCTACTATCAGATCGTAAAATGCTTTCGCGACGAGGATCTGCGGGCCGATCGTCAACCGGAGTTCACCCAGATCGACATCGAGGCTTCGTTTATCGACGAAGCCGGGATCCAGGCCGTTAACGAGGCGATGATCCGTTCCGTATTCAAGGAGGTGCTCCAGGTCGAGCTCGCGAACCCGTTTCCACGCATGACCTACGCCGAAGCGATGCTCCGCTTCGGCTCGGACAAGCCTGATTTGCGCGTCGCGCTCGAACTCACCGAGCTCACCGCCCTGATGAAGACGGTCGAATTCAAGGTGTTTCGCGGCGCTGCGGAGATGCCCGGCGGGCGGGTTGCGGCGCTGCGCGTGCCCAAGGCCGACCTGACGCGCAAGGAGATCGACGACTACACTGCGTTCGTCGCCATCTACGGCGCCAAGGGGCTGGCATATATCCGCGTCAACGATCGCACGAAGCTGCCCGAGGGACTGCAGTCGCCGATCGTGAAGTTTCTCCCCGCCGACGTATTGGCCGCGATCCTCGAGCGCACCGGCGCTCAGAACGGCGATCTGCTCTTCTTCGGTGCCGATAGGTTGAAGGTCGTGAACGACGCGCTGGGCGCGCTGCGCGTCAAGCTCGGCCACGACAAGGGCTACGCCGAACAGGGCTGGCGACCGCTGTGGGTGGTGGACTTCCCGATGTTCGAGCGGAACGACGAGGCCAAGCGCTGGGAAGCGATGCACCACCCGTTCACTTCACCCAAGGACGGTCACGAAGACCTGCTCGCAAGCGAGCCCGGCAAGGCGCTGTCGAAAGGCTACGACATGGTGCTGAACGGGTCCGAGATCGGCGGTGGTTCGATTCGCATCCACCGCGCCGAGGTGCAGTCCAAAGTTTTTCGCGCGCTTGGCATTTCGGATGCGGAGGCCGAACTCAAGTTCGGCTTCCTGCTCGATAACCTGCAATACGGTGCGCCACCGCACGGCGGAATCGCGTTCGGCCTGGACCGGATCGTCGCCATGATGACGGGCGCCGAATCGATACGCGACGTGATCGCGTTTCCGAAAACGCAGCGCGCGCAGTGCCTGCTGACGCACGCTCCGAGCCCGGTAGACGACGAGCAGCTTCGCGAACTGGGCCTGCGCCTGCGAGACAAACCCAAGGCGTGAGCTTCAAGATCCCGGTTTCGGTCCTGGTCGTGATCCACACGCCGGCGCTCGACGTGCTGCTGCTTGAGCGCGTGCGCATGCCTGGCTACTGGCAGTCGGTCACGGGCTCGGTCGAGCGGATCGACGAGCCGCTCGAGCACACCGCGGTGCGCGAGGTGCGCGAGGAAACGGGCATTTTGGCGCAGCCGGCAGATTTGCTGCGGTGGCACGTGATCAACACTTTTCGCATCTGGAGCGAATGGAGCCATCGCTTCGTTCCGGGAACCACCCACGACACCGAGCATGTATTCAGTCTGCAGGTCGCGGCACGCGTCCCCGTGGTGCTCGCGGCCGAAGAGCATCTTTCGTATCTCTGGCTGCCCTGGCGCGAAGCGGCGCAAAAGTGTTTTTCATGGTCGAACCGGGAGGCGATCGAGATGCTGCCGACCCGTGTGCCGATCTCACTGGCGTAGAATCCCGCCCCTATGTCAGAGAAAACAGGGACCGCGCCCGAGCCGGCGCTGCCCCCGGTGGAGCTGGCGGCCCCCTGGCAGCCAGATCCCGAAGACGACGAACCGACCGACGGCCGTAGCGCAAAGCAGGGGCTGCGCCGGCCGAACCGACTGCACCACCTTCTCTCGCCGCGCCGCTGGCTGCAGCGGCTGGTGTTCTGGGGAGGCGCGATTGCGGTGGCGGGCGTCGCGATCCTATTCGCGATCGGCGCCGAGCACGCCAACAACGTTCTGCACTTCGGTCTCGCCTGGTCGCCTTACCTTCCGCTGCTGCTCACCCCGCTAGGCATCGCGCTCATCGTCGCCGCGACGCGCCGGTTCCCGGGCAGCGAAGGCTCCGGTATTCCGCAAACGATCGCCGCGCTCTCGATCGACGACCACATCGAGCGTGGCCGACTGCTCGGCCTGCGCACCGTGGCGGGCAAGATGCTGCTCACGCTGGTGGGCCTGGCGTCGGGGGCATCGGTTGGGCGCGAGGGGCCCACGGTTCAGATCGGCGCCGCGATCATGCACGCGATGGGCAAGCTGATCCGCTTTTCCCGCCACGACATGGAGAAGGGGCTCATTCTCGCGGGCGGCGCTGCCGGCGTCGCCGCGGCATTCAACACGCCGCTGGCCGGGATCGTGTTTGCGATCGAGGAAATGAGCCGCTCGTTTGAAGAACGCACCAGCGGCACGATTCTCACCGCGGTGATCGTGGCGGGTGCCGTGTCCCTCGCGGTTCTCGGCGACTACACCTATTTCGGCCATACCTCGGCGTCCTTCGGCTTTGGCGAAGGCTGGATCGCGGTCGGAGTGTGCGGCGTCGCGGGTGGGCTCGCCGGAGGAGTCTTCAGCCAACTGCTGCTGCTTTCCTCACGCGGCCTGCCGGGAAGGCTCGGAAGATTCGCCCGCGAGCGCCCGGTCGCGTTCGGTGCAGCGTGCGGGCTGTTGCTCGCGGTGATCGGTCTCGTATCGGGGGGCACGACCTACGGCACCGGCTACCATGAGGCGCGCAAGATCGTCGAGAGTACCGAGGCACTGCCGGCCAGCTACGGCATATTGAAGCTGCTTGCGTCGCTAGTGTCGTACATAAGCGGGATCCCCGGCGGACTGTTCTCTCCGTCGCTCGCGGTAGGAGCCGGGCTCGGCGCCAACCTGGCGCTGATAGTGCCCTACGCGCCGGCGGCAGCAGTTGCCCTGCTCGGAATGGTGGCGTACTTCGCCGGCGTGGTTCAGGCTCCGATTACGGCGTTTGTCATCGTCATGGAGATGACCGACAACCACGACATGCTGTTGCCGCTGATGGCCACCGCGCTGATCGCGACCGGCATCTCGCGGCTGATCTGCAACGAGCCTGTGTACCGTGCGCTCGCCTTGCCGTTTCTCAAGCGTGCCCAGGCGCGCACCCGCGGCCGGACGCCGAGCTGAGGGCGCCCGGGACCGGAACCCGCCCAGAGGCCGACGCCATGATCGGGCAGCTGCGCATCATCACGCTCAACGTCCACAAAGGGCTGTCGCAGTTCAACAGGCGGATGGTGATTCACGACCTGCGCGAGGGATTGCGCGCGCTCTCGCCGGATCTGGTCTTCCTGCAGGAAGTGTTGGGTCTTAACGAGCGCCATGCGCTTCGCTTCGCGGCTTGGCCCCGAACCCCGCAATACGAGTTTCTCGCCGAGGAGGGCTGGCAGCACGCTTACGGGAGAAACGCCGTCTATGATCACGGACACCACGGCAATGCGGTCCTGT
>JBOIFB010000178.1:0-6205 GCA_050741415.1 Burkholderiales bacterium
GGGCGCGACCCCGTGGCTGGGCGAACCGGGCTATGAGGACTGGGCGTGGCTCGAAGGCTCGTGGGCGCTCGATCCCCTGAATGAGCGCGCGGTATCGGGTCCGATGGAGCAGCCGCACGATGCCATTGCGCGCGCAACCAAGCACGGCGGCCATGGCGCGCTCTACTACCTGGTGGCCGGGGAGCACGAGATCCCCGGCGACTCGAAGGTGTTCTGGCTCTCGCGCCCGCGCGGCATCGATTGGCGCGAGGCGATGCCGGGCATCGTCGGATCGGCGGGCGCCAAGGCGAGCGTGTGGCGGCGCCAGATGGTCCTTGGGCCTTCGACCGAATTCGCGCTGATCGCCCCGCCAGAAACGTCCGGCCTGACCATTCCGCATGGCTGGACATCGCTCGCGGTCGAGCGCCGTATGCTCAGGTAGCCGACAATCGGTTTCAAACCGATTTCGCCATCGAAACGCGCCCTCTGCTAGTAGCCGTAGAACTCCTCGGAGCGCATGTCGCTTCCGGAAACCCCGCAGCCTTCGAGCATGGATTGCATGGCCATCGTCATCGCCGGCGGGCCCGCGAAGTAGTAGACCGGGCTCAGGAGATCGGGCAGATGGCGCTCGAGCATGTCGCGGCGGATGAACCCGGTCTCGCCCCGCCACGCTTGCGAGGATTTCTCGGGCTCGGCCATGCTGGCGATCAGCCGGTAGTTCGGATTGGCCTGTTCGAGGCTGCGCAGCTCGTCGAGAAATGCCGCGTCTTCCGTCCGGCGGTTGGAATAAAACAGCACGATGCGATGCGGCAGCCGGCGTTTCGCCGCGTGCCGCGCCATGGAAAGAAACGGCGTGATACCGATGCCGCCGGCGAGAAGCACCGCCGGGCGCGCGGCGTCCTGGTGCAGCACCATCACGCCGTTGGGGCCGTCGATCCGGACCTTGAGCCCGATCGCGGCGGACTTGAGCACGCGCTTGAACGCGGTATCGCGCATGCGCGTCGCGATCATGACCTCGGGCTCGTGAGGAGCGGAAGCAATGGTGAAGGTCCGGCTCGGGCCCTCGGTATCGGTCTCGGGCGGGTCGACTTGCGTCATCACGATGTTCTGGCCCGCCTCGTGCGCGAAGCCGGCGGGGCGCTCGAAGTGGAACGCCATCGTCCCTTCCGCCACCGTTTCGCGCCCCACCAGGCGCGTTTCGTATACCGGCATGCTCGTGCCTCGCGCGGCGTGCGGGACTAGAAGGTCCGTATTGCGTTGAAGCCGTCGGCGGTCTCGTGCCGCTTGCCGGCGTCGTCGTACCAGTAGAGCTTGCCCGGCGCCTCGCCTTGCGTGAGCTTGTGCGAGCCATCGCAGAAGGGCTGGTTCTTGGACAGGCCGCACCGGCACAGCCAGACCTCCTTGCCGTCGATGGTGTACTTCGCGGGTTCATGCAGAGTGCGCTTCACGAGACGTGCCATGCGGATCTCCTTCGTGTTGAAAGACCGGGTACAGGCCTATCCATAAATGATGGCGCCCACGATGACGGCGACATCCAATCCCACCCATCCCACGCACGGCAGATAGATGTTCTTGTCCCCGCTGCGCAGGCCGTGCCAGAACCACAGGACGGCAGAAACAAGATACGCGCTCCAGGAAAGGATGGATACACCCGCGGCCTGATGACCGACCCAAATAGTCACTACCTGCGGAATCGTCATCAGCATGGTGAACACCGACATGCCTCCAAGCAACCGGCGCATCAGGGCGTCGGCGTGCGAGACGTGAGCAGCCGGAGTCATGGGATCTAAGGCCATGGTTGCCTCTCGAGCCGGGCGAGCGTCACGAACCCGGCGCAAAGCGGAAATTGTATCGAAGCCCCGTATTGCCGTGTCGCTTTCCGGCTTCGCGCAAAAAAAACGCACCCGAGAATGATCTCGGGTGCGTAAAATCCGTGCGGCGCTGCTGGATGGGGGGGAGGAGAATGCGGCGCGGCACGGCAATGCTCTTACGGAAGCCTGAGCTTGTTCTAAGCGCCGGGCTATCGGGAGACCGGGACAGTCCCGGTCAGGAATCCTTGATACCCCATTGACGGAGGCGGCGCTCACGCTCGGCGACGCGCTGTTGCGAGAAATCTCCTACGGAAACGGTCGAGAAAGCCCGCTAGCCAAACGAGTGCGAAAACCCGATCGTATGCCTTGCAGGCGTACGAGCGCGGCCAAACCTCAATTAGGAATTACCGTATGACTCAACGAATCGATTACGCAAAGGTGGCGCCGCAGGGCGAGTCGGAAGCACGACGGTATGTCCTGCCAGCATGGCGCGAAACCGATTTCTACGATAGCCGGGAACGAGCCGCACTGGAATGGACCGAGGCGATTACGCGCGTTTTCGACGGCCGGGTACCGGATGCAATCTATGAACGTGCAGCGCAAAGCTTCACTGACAAGGAGCTGGCCGATCTGACCTTAGCGATCATCGCGATCAACAGCTTGAACCGCCTTGCGATTCCATTCAGAACCCCGGCCGGCAGCTACCAACCGGCGCGCACCAGCGCGCAGCAGAAGCTCGTAGGCTAACCGAACGCAACTCGCCTAGCTGCCGCCATGACGCGCGAATTCAAAGTCGGCGATCACGTGAGCTGGAATTCCGAGGCGGGGCGCGTGAGCGGAACGATCATCAAGATCCATACGAAGAACACCGATTACAAGGGGTATACGCATCACGCGAGCAAGGATGATCCGCAATATGAAATCCAGAGCGACAAGACCGATCACGTCGCCCTTCACAAAGGCGTGGCGCTGCGCAAAGCGACCCGGGCGTAGGGCGCGAGCGCGGGCTTGTTCATATTCACGCCGCGGCGCGCATGCCGAAATAGGCCTTGATCGACGCGATCACCAGCGGCACGGCGCCGAAGAAGATGAACACCAGGTCGCCCGGCAGACGCAGCCATTCGATCACGTGCGAGCGCGTCGTGCTCAGATAGTCGATGCTGCGCGCGTGCCAGTAGCCGTTCTCCAGCACGTCCCAGATCTGCAGCACGCCGCTGGGGAACAGGCTCATCACGATCATCATCGCCAGACCGATGTTGGTGCCCCAGAACGCGACCTTGACGTACTTCTCGATGCCGGGCCAGTTCTTTTCGCTCGCGGTCTGACGCAGCACGAACACCATCAACGCGAGCGCCAGCATGCCGAACACGCCCATCATCGCGGCGTGGCCGTGGTTGGGCGTCAACTGGGTGCCGACCTCGTAGTAGCTGACGATCGGCAGGTTGATCAGGAACCCGAACATGCCGGCGCCGACGAAGTTCCAGAAGCCGACCGCCATCAGGAAGTAGAACGTCCACTTGTGCGGTACGCGGCTCGGCTTGCGGTCGGCGTCGACCTTGCTCCGGGTCGCGTTGACGAAGTCCCATGCATCCAGCGTCAGCAAGGTCAGCGGCACGACCTCCAGCACCGAGAACATCGCCGACAGCGCCATGTTGAACTGGGTATGGCCGATGAAGTACCAGTGGTGGCCGGTGCCGATCAGGCCGCCGAGGAAGTAAAGAATCGCGTCGAGGTAGATCACCCGCAGCGCGACGTTTCGATGCGCGAGCCCCAGCTGGTAGAACGTCAGCGCGACCACCGTGGTGGCAAAGAATTCGAAGAAACCCTCCACCCACAGGTGAATGATCCAGAAGCGCCAGGTTTCCACCACCGTGAAGTTGGTATGCGCACCGTAAAACAGCGCCGGGACGTAGAACACCGGGATCGCCACCGCCGACCACAGGAACATGCGCGCGATCGGGCGCGCGTCGGAATCGGCGACCTTGCTCGGCCGGGCCACCCAGTACAGCACGGCGAACCAGACCGCGAGGCCGGCGACCAGCAGGTATTGCCAGATCCGGCCCAGCTCGAGGTATTCCCAGCCCTGGTTGCCGAGCCAGAACCACCAGTCGCCGAGCAGGTTCGACATGCCCGCCCATTCGCCGAGCAGGCTGCCGACGATCACCGCAACGAATGCGACGAACAGGAAGTGCACCCACATCGCCAGCCCGCGCGGCTCGTCGCTGCGCAGCGAGCGGCCGAGAAACAGGGCCGCAGCAACGTACGAGGTAGCGATCCACATGATGGCGCTTTGCAGATGCCAGGTGCGCATCAGGTTGCTCGGAAAAATATCCTCGAGCTGGAAGCCGTAGAAGCTGCCGGGGTCGGCGCGGTAATGCGCGGTTGCGCCGCCGACCAGGGTCTGGAACAGGAATACCGCCGTCACGATGATGAAGAACTTGACCAGCGCGCGCTGTCCCGGGCTGGCCTGACCGGGGACGATGCCGGGCCGCAGCGCCTGGCCGCGCGATAGCCAGCCGAGGTAATCGAACTTGCCGAACATCAGCAATACCGCCGCGATGCCGGCCAACAGCACCAGCAGGCTCAGCGCGCTCCACAGCAGCGCACCCGCGATCGGCGTATTGCCGACCAGCGGGTCATAGGGAAAATTGTTGGTGTAGGAGTACGCGTAGCCGGGGCGATTGGCGACCGACGCCCAGGCTGCCCAGGTGACGAACGCGGTGAACTCGCGCAACTCCGCTGGATCTGAAATCAATCCCGGCTTGAGGCCGCCGTTGGTGGCAGGGTGCCGGAAGTAGTCGGTCCAATGCGCGATCTGCTGGCGCCAAGCCTGTGTTTCCGCGGGCGTGAGTTGCAGCGTGTCGGAGACGGCATCGTAGCGGTTGGTCTTCAGCACTACAGCGGCCAGCGCATGCACCGCGGCCTGCTGCCCGGCGTCAAGCTCGGCGAGCGGCTTGCCGTATTGCGCCTGCGCCAACGCATTGGCGCTATCCAGCCCGATCTGATGCAGCGCTTCGGCAGAGTAGTCGGGACCGAGATAGGCGCCGTGACCCCAGATCGAGCCGTTGTCCATCAGCCCGTATTTCAGGAACACGCCTTGTCCGGCGCGGATGTCGTCCCCGGTGAACAGGGTCTGGCCCTGCGCATCGACGGTCTTGCCGGGAATGGGCGGCGCGTTGCGGTAGCCCAGCACGGTGATCGCGATCAGAATCGCCAAGCCGAACACCATCACGATCAGGATCGAACGTATCCACCACGACGAGAGCGGGGCAACCTCGGCTTCGGACAGCGAAAGCGTTGCGGCCATGACGGATGCTCCTAGTGGTAGCCGATGCCCGCTTTCACCTTGCCGCGGAACACCCAGTATGAAAATGCGGTATAGCCAAGCAGGATCGGCAGCATGAAGAGCGTACCGATCATCAGGAAGGCCTGCGACCTCGGGGTAGCCGCGGCTTGCCACAGGTCAAAGCTGTAGGGCACCACCATGGGAAAGATGCTGATGCCCAGTCCCAGGTAGGCCATGGCGAAAATGCCCAGCGCGGCAAAGAACGGGGTCGCGTCGCGTCCGTGCGCGAGCGAACGCCAGAGCAAAGCGAACAGGGCGAACGTAAGGAGCGGCACCGGCCAGAGCCACAAGGGGTGCTCGCCGCCGAACCAGCGCTCGCGGATCTGCGGCTGGATGAAGGGCGTCCAGAGACTTACCATGGCGACGAAGACCGCCACGGCGACGGTAAAGTGACGCGCCTTGCGCCGGGCCCACGCTTGCAACCCGCCCTCGGTCTTGAGTACCAGCCAGCATGCGCCCAGCAAGCCGTAGCCGGCGATCAGGCCGACCCCGGTCAGTATCGCGAAAGGCGTGAGCCAGTCGAGGCTGCCGCCGGCATAGTCCCGGCCTTCGACCGGGATGCCCTGGACGAAGGTTCCCAGCACGATTCCCTGCGAAAACGTCGCGACGAGCGATCCCGTGAAGAACCAGCGGTCCCAGTGGAGGCGGCGCTGCGAAAGGTGCCGGAACTCGAAGGCGACGCCGCGCAAGATGAGTCCCATCAGCATGAGCAGGATCGGGAAATACACTGCCGGAAGCACGATCGCGTAAGCAAGCGGGAAAGCCGCCAGGAGCCCCGCGCCGCCAAGCACCAGCCAGGTTTCGTTGAAGTCCCAGATCGGCGCCACGGAATTCATCATCGAATCGCGGCCGGCCGCATCGGGCGCGAACGGGAACAGGATGCCGACCCCGAGATCGAAGCCGTCGAGCAGGACGTACATGAGCACGCCGAAGGCGAGGATGGCCGCCCACAAGGGTACGAGATCGAGCGCCATGGTCATCTCCTAACGGGCGCCCGCCGCGCCGGAAAGCGGCCGCGCCGACGTGCCGGCGGGCACATCCGGCCCGGGCTCGGCATCGGCCTGGAAGC
>JBOIFB010000179.1:0-6054 GCA_050741415.1 Burkholderiales bacterium
GCCGCGCTTTTCGGCCGCGAGATTGAATCCCGCTGTCGTCGACACGCTCTGGGCCGGCTGCATCGCCCACAGAGCGCGTTCCAGGCTCGCCGGTTCCTCGGCGCGGATCAGCTCGAAGTGCCTGCCGGCGTAACCGAGCGCATTGAGGATCGTCTCGGCGTGCGCCATCTGCTCGGTGAGCGCGGCGCCGTAGGACTCGGCCTCGCGCCCTGTCGACACCACCGCCACCTGGCTCGCGCCGTAGCAGATCGCGCCCAGCAGCAGGTCGATGCCGATCGAGGCGATGTGGAAGGCCTCGACCGGAATTGCGCGCGCCGGCAGCCCCTTGCCGCCGCGCAGCGCATGGCGACCGACGCCCTGCACCAAAGCGCGCCCGTCTTCCATGTTGTGAAACACGAGGCAGGCGTGCGTGCCGCCCGCCTCGCGGTAGGCGCCGAGCAGCGTCTTCAGGCGCCGCCCCATGTCCGGCACGCGCGGGTAGGCGTAGCCCATCGCGCCCGAAGGGCACACGGTCGCGCATCCGCCGCAGCCGGCGCACAGGTGCGATTCCACCTTGACGTGATCGCCGTCGGCGCTGATCGCACCGGTCGAGCACACGTCGATGCAGCGGTTGCAGCCCTTGCGCCCCGAGCGGCTGTGGGCGCAGATGCGCTCCTTGTAAACGACGAACCTGGGTTTTTCGAACTCCCCGGTCAGCTGCGCCAGCGCGGCCGCGGCGAGCGACTGCTCGAGCGGATCGGGGCCCGGTGCGGCATAGCCCTGCGGCAGCTCGGGAGTGCGAATCAGCGGCTCGGCCGAAAGATCGAGCACCAGGTCGAAGCGTTCCTTGCGCACGCGCTCCTGGCGCCCGAAGTCGACCGCCCCGATCGCGCCGCAAGCCTTGACGCAGGCGCGGTGCGACTTGCACTTGCCGAGGTCGACCTGGTAGGTGAAGTCGATCGCGTTCTCGGGGCAGGCCGCGACGCACGCGTTGCAGCGCGTGCACAGCTCGAGGTCGATCGGGTTTTCCTGCGTCCATTCGACCTCGAATGCGCCGAGCCAGCCGGCGACGCGCGCCGGCTTGCCCGACCAGACCGCGTAGCTGCGCTCGAGCGGCAGCTCGCCACCCTCTGCGCGCGTGATGAGCACACTAACCTCGAGCCGCGCCGAGAGCCTTTCGGCCCAGTCGAGCGCGGCTGCCGAGGGCCCGATCACCAGCAGGCTGCCGTCGGACTTGTACTCCACCGCGGACACCGGTTCGGGCTCGGGCAGCCCGGCCGCCGCGAGCAGTGCCGCGATCTTGGGCGTCGCGCTCCGGCCCTCGGTCGACCAGCCCGCGGCCTCGCGGATATTGACGAAGCGCAGCTCGGCCTTCGACTCGGCGCCGTGCGCCAGCTCGGCGAACAGCGGCGCTTCCTGCGTGCACGCGACTACCAGCTGCGGCTCTCCGAGCGCGGACTGGAACGCGCCCGCCTGCTTGCGGCACAGCTCGCTATGCACGGTCGGCGGCACGCCCAGCTTGAGCGCCGCCGCGAGCGCCTTGGCGTCGAGCGGCAGAGTGCCGTTGCAGTTGCAGACCTTAAGCGTCTTTCCTTCCAGGGACATCGTCGCTCCTCGATTCTGGTTCCTGTAGCGGGGACTGGTCCGTTTTCGCCTCTGAAGACGGCGGCGCGGCCTGCGCCTCGGGCTGCGGGCGCAGCGCCGCGCGCGCCTCGTGCATGCGCGCCAACATCTCCTTCGGAATCGCTTCGCCGACTGTCCAGTCCCCCGAATAGGGCTCGAACGGATCGGCAACGTTGATCTGCGGATGGGCGAACAGCGTCTTCAGCGCCGCACGGCGCAGCGCGTCCTCTACCTGCGGACCCATGAAGGCAGAAAAATCCGACTGCGGCGTAAGCGTCTCCGGCAGCGGCAGCTGCACGGGAGCAGCGCCGTGCGCGCCTTGCTCGGCCGGAGCGGGCACCGCCTTGACGGGCTGCTCTTCGGCGCGCTGCTCCTGCTTCAGACGCGACCAGCGCGCGAGAAACGGCTCTTCGTCATGGTTGCTCATCGCAAGGCGCGATCTTTCGGGTGGAGGAACGAGCGCGGCTTGTGCCGCTTTTCGGGCTCGGGCCGGTAGTTGTCTTCCACGTACTTTCCGACCCAGGCAAAGATTTGCGGCGGCATCGCGACGCCTTCGATCGTGTGCCCGCCATCCATCCAGCGGCTCGCCTCGTTAAAGCTCGCGGTAAGAAGCAGCGGCCTGGCGCCGCCTTCGTCCAGCACCCACACCACGAACACCTTGGGACTCGCGCCCGAAACGTTCAGGAAGTAACCTTCCAGCTCGTCGCGGTGCAGGACGAGCTCGAAGCCCGCGTGCAGCCATTGCTGCGTACCACCGTTGTCCACCAGCAGGCGCGGATCGCCGCTATCCTGGCGACCGCACAGGATCGCCCACGGCTCCCAGACTTCGGATTGCCAGCGGTTGTCGATCGGCCGGCGCTGCATCACCACGGCCACGGGGAATTTCGGCTTTTCCATCCTCGAGCTCGCCATGCGCGTGCGGCCAACTATAGCGCAGAGCAGAGTTGCGTCTGATAAGATTTTCGTTTACGGCGCACTCAAAGACATCATGCAGGAAAAGGTTATCCCGATCCGCACGGCGGCAACGGCAGAGCGCCGCCCCGCGCCGCCCTACGACGGCGCGCCGCTCGCCGACACGCTCGGGCGCGGCCTGCGCGACCTGCGCATCTCGGTCACCGACCGCTGCAACTTCCGCTGCGTGTACTGCATGCCGCGCGAAGTGTTCGACAACGAGCACAAGTTCCTGCCGCACAGCGCGATCCTCAGCTTCGAGGAAATCGCACGCCTGGCGCGCGTGTTCGTCGGCATGGGGGTAAAGAAGATCCGGCTCACCGGCGGCGAGCCGCTGGTGCGGCGCGACCTGCACCGGCTGGTCGAGCAGCTCGCGCGCCTGGACGTGGACCTCACGCTCACCACGAACGGCTCGCTGCTCGCGAAGCAGGCGCAGCGCCTCAAGGACGCCGGCCTGAAGCGCATCACGGTGAGCTTGGACTCGCTCGACGACGCGGTGTTCAAGGCCATGAACGACGCCGACTTCCCGGTGGCGAAAGTGCTCGAAGGCATCGACGCCGCCGCGGCGGCCGGGCTGGGGCCGATCAAGATCAACATGGTGGTCAAGCGCGGCACCAATGAGCGGGAGATCGTGCCGATGGCGCGCCACTTCCGCGGCACGGGCCGCATCGTGCGTTTCATCGAGTTCATGGACGTCGGCAGCACCAACGGCTGGCGCATGGACGACGTGCTGCCTTCCGCAGAAGTGGTGCGCATGATCGCCGAGCACCACCCGCTCGAGCCGGTCGGCGCCAACCACCCGGGAGAGGTCGCCGAGCGCTGGCGCTACCGCGACGGCGCGGGCGAGATCGGGGTCATCTCCTCGGTCACGCAGGCGTTCTGCCGCGACTGCAACCGCATCCGGCTTTCGACCGAGGGCACGCTCTACACCTGTCTGTTCGCGCAGGCGGGCCGCGAGCTCAAGCCGCTGCTGCGCGCCGGCGCGAGCGACGACGCGCTGCGCGACGAGATCGCCGCGGTCTGGCGCGCGCGCGCCGACCGCTACTCGGAAATCCGCACCGCCGGGACGGCGAACCTGCCCAAAATCGAGATGTCCTACATCGGTGGTTAAGCTCACCCATGCGGCCCGGCCGGCGACCTTCGAGGTCGAGGCCTACAACGAGCGCGGCGAGATGGTTCCGACCGCGATCGCGGGTGAGCATCCGCTCACGCTCTACCTCGACAAGCGCGAGATCGTCACCCTGATGACGCTCGGCCACGCGCCCGAGGCGCTCGCGATCGGTTATCTCAGGAATCAGCGCCTGGTCGGCTCGATCGACGAGATCGAAGCCGTGCAGGTGGACTGGGAGACGGATTCGGCAGCGGTTACCACGCGGAAGAAAAGGAATATCGACAAAAAAATGAGGAAGCGCACCGTTACCACGGGCTGCGGCCAGGGCACCGTGTTCGGCGACCTGATGGAGGAAATCGACTCGGTGCGGCTGCGCGACGACGTGTTCCTCGCCGACGCGCAGCTATTCGACCTGATCGAGAAAGTGCGCCGCCACGAAACCATCTACAAGCAGTCCGGCGCCGTGCACGGCTGCGTCCTCGCCCGCGCCACGGGGCCGGCGTCGGCCGAGATCATCATGTTCGTCGAGGACGTCGGGCGGCACAACGCGGTCGACGCGATCGCCGGGCGCATGTGGCTCGAGGCGATCGAGGGTTCGGACAAGATCTTCTACACCACCGGACGCCTGACCAGCGAGATGGTGATCAAGTGCGCCCAGATGCGCATTCCGTTCCTCGTCTCGCGCTCGGGCCTGACCCACATGGGCCACCAGGTCGCGCACAAAGTCGGCCTCACCATGCTCGGGCGCACCAGCGGCCGGCACTATCTCCTTTTCAGCGGCGGGCAGCGCCTGCGCCGCACCACCCCCCAGCCAACGGAGCTCGCATGAAACGACGCAGCTTTCTGCACGCCGGCGCGGCCGCCTCGCTGCTCGACGCCCTGCCCCGCTTCGCCCGCGCCGCGGGCTTCGACCCGCGCCCCGGCGCCTGGCGCTACTTCGACGTCACGACGCGCATCGACGTGCTCAGGCCCTCCGGCGTCACGCGCGCCTGGGTTCCGTTGCCGTCCCTCAACAGCGACTTCCAGCGCGTGATCGGCAACTCGTGGTCGGGCAACGCGCCGGGAGTCAAGGCCGTGAGCGACCCGAAGTACGGCGCGCAGATGGTGTACGCCGAATGGCCCGCCGGCGCGGGACAGCCGCAGCTCGCGATCACCAGCCGCGTCGCAACGCGCGACCGCGCGGTCGATTTCGGCAAACCCGACCCCGCCATCCGGCTGCGCCCGGCGGACGCGCGCTTCAATACCGCGCCGAGCGCGCTCATTCCGACCGACGGCATCGTGCGCAAGACCGCGCTCGGAATCGTGCGCGGCGAGAAGACCGAGCTGGGCAAGGCGCGTGCGATCTACCAGTGGATCGTCGACAACACCTTCCGCGATCCGAAGGTGCGCGGCTGCGGCATCGGCGACATCAAGTCGATGCTCGAAACCGGCAACCTGAGCGGCAAGTGCGCGGACCTCAACTCGCTCTACGTCGGTCTGGCGCGCGCCGTGGGGCTCGCCGCGCGCGACGTCTACGGCGTGCGGGTGGCGAAGAGCGCCTTCGGCTACAAGAGCCTGGGCGCCGGCAGCCCCGATATCACCAAGGCGCAGCACTGCCGCGCCGACGTGTTCGTCGACGGCTACGGCTGGGTGCCGGTCGATCCGGCCGACGTGCGCAAGGTGGTGCTCGAGGAGCCGCCGGGCAAGCTCGCGCTCGACAACCCCAAGGTCGTCGCGGCGCGCAAGACGCTGTTCGGGCACTGGGAGATGAACTGGATGGCGTACAACACGGCGCACGACATCAAGCTGCCCGGCTCGAGCGGACCGGTCATTCCGTTCCTCATGTACCCGCAGGCGGAGACCGCCAAAGGCCGCCTCGATCCGCTCGACCCCGCGGACTTCCGCTACACCATCACCGCGCGCGAGCTCACGGCCTGAGCGTCGAGCTTGCTGCGCGAGGGAAAGAAGAGCGAGTTCGCCAGCATGCCGCAGGCGAGCGCGGCGAGGACGTAGAACACGTACCTGAAGCCGCCGGAGGTGGCGTGCAGGCCGGCCACCAACGGCACGCCGATCGCGGCCACGCCGAGCGACACGACGTAGCGCACCGCGAGCACGCGCGCGCGGTACTCGTCGGCAACGTAGCGTCCGACGATCGCGTCGTTGAGCGGGATCTGGCCGAACACCGCCAGCATCATCAGCAGCGCGGCGACCAGCATGGGCCAGCCGTCCAGGTTGGCGGCGAGGTAGAGCAGCGGAATCTGCGCCAGCGCGACCCCGATCATCAGGCGCTTGAGCTCGGCGCGGTCGATCAAGGTTCCCATCAGCACCTGGGCGAAGGCGGCGACGGTGTACACCAGCGCCACCAGTGCGCCGATGCCGAAGTTGGTCTGCGTCAGCGCATGCAGCCGCTC
>JBOIFB010000180.1:0-6054 GCA_050741415.1 Burkholderiales bacterium
GACTGAGGTAGCTGTTGCGCACGGTGACGTCGGTGTCGCCCGGGTCCATGCGCGTCGGCTTGACCTCCATCTTCTGCCCGCGATAGGCGCCGATCGCGTTGGAGTAGGTCCGGATCAGCATGCTGCGAAACCCGCTGACCACCTGCTCCTGCTGCGCGGAGGTGGCGGTTCGCCAGTAGCGGCCGAGCGCGAGCTGAGTCATGGAGCGGAAGTCGATGTGCGGCAGGATCTTCGTCTCGGCCAGCGCGAGTGCTTTTTGCTTGTCGCCCGCCTGCAGCGCCTTGTCTTTGAGGATTGCTTCCATCACCTGGTCGGTGATCTGCTTCACCAGCGCGTCCGGGCCGAGCTGCGCGGCGCTGGCGGTCTGCGCGCCCACGGTAAAGGCCAAAAATACGAAAGCGAAAACAGTACTGGCAAGTCTCATGCCGGCACCTTACACCGCGTTCGAGCGTTCGGCGAGAAACGCCGACAGTACCTGCGCGGTATGCGACTGCGTGGCCGCGGAAAAGCTTTCGGGCGCGCCCTGCAGCACGATGCACCCGCCGCCGTCGCCGCCCTCGGGGCCGAGGTCGACGATCCAGTCGGCTTCCGCCATGACGTCGAGGTTGTGCTCGATCACCAGCGCGGTGTTGCCGGCGTCGACCAGGCGGTGCAGCACGCGCAGCAGCTTCTCGACGTCGGCCATGTGCAGCCCGACGGTAGGCTCGTCGAGCACGTACAGCGTGTGCGTCTCGGCGCGCACCTTGGCCAGCTCGGTGACCAGCTTGATGCGCTGCGCCTCGCCGCCCGACAGGGTCGGGCTTTGCTGGCCGAGCGTGAGGTAGCCCAGGCCGACGTCCTGCAGCAGCATGAGCGCGCGGTGGATCGAAGGCTGTGCGGCGAAGAACTCGACCGCCTCGTCGACGCTCATCGCCAGCACTTCGCCGATGCTCTTTCCGCGCCAGCGCGGGGCGAGCGTCTCGGGATTGAAGCGCTGCCCGCCGCAAGCCTCGCAGATCACCCTGACGTCGGGCAGGAACGACATCTCGATCTTCTTGATGCCCTGGCCCTGGCAGGCGTCGCAGCGCCCGCCCTTGGCGTTGAACGAGAACCGGCTCGGGGTCCAGCCGCGCATGCGCGCCTCGGCGGTGTCCGCGAACAGCCTGCGCACCTGGTCCCAGAACCCGACGTAGGTCGCCGGGCAGGAGCGCGGCGTCTTGCCGATCGGGGCCTGGTCGACTTCGAGCACGCGCGCGACCTCTCCCTTGAGCGCGCGGCAGCCGACCGGCGCTTCCTGCTCGAGGCTGCGCAGCAGCACGTCGCGCGCGAGCGTCGACTTGCCCGAGCCCGACACGCCGGTCAGCACGCTCAGCCGCCCGAGCGGCAGGCGCAGGTCGACGCCCTTCAGGTTGTGCAGGAACGCGCCCTTGATCTCGAGCGCCGCGCCGCGCGCGCTTACCGGCCGCCGCGGCTGCAACGGATGCCGCAGCGGTGCGGCGAGGAACCTGCCCGTGAGCGAGTCGGGCAGGCGCATGAGGTCCTCGGCCGAGCCGGCGCCGATCACGCGCCCGCCGAGCTTGCCGGCTCCGGGGCCGAGATCGATCACGTGGTGCGCGCGGCGGATCGTTTCCTCGTCGTGCTCGACCACCACCAGGGTGTTGCCTTTGGCCTCGAGCTTCTCCAGTACGTCGAGCAGGATGCGGTTGTCGCGCGGGTGCAGGCCGATGGTCGGCTCGTCCAGGATGTAGCACACGCCGCGCAGGTTGGAGCCGAGCTGGGCTGCGAGCCGGATGCGCTGCGCCTCGCCGCCCGAGAGCGTCGGCGCCGAGCGGTCGAGCGTCAGGTAGGCCAGCCCGACTTCGCGCAGGAACGCAAGGCGGCTTTGCAGCTCGGCGACCAGATCGCGCGCGATCTCGCGCGCGCGGCCTTCGAGCGCGACGTCCGCGAACCGCTGCGCCAGCGCCGCGACCGGCAGTGCGCCGTAATCGGCGATCGACTTGCCGCCCCAGGTGACCGCCAACGCCTCGGGATTGAGCCGCTTGCCTGCGCAGTCGGGGCAGGCCTCGTCGACCTCGAGCCACTCGAGCCACGAGTCGAGCACGTGGTCTTCGGTGCCGTTGCGCGAGCGCTCCTCGTCCCAGCCGACGTCGGCCAGCTTGAGCCCGGTGCCGTAGCAGCCCGGACACCAGCCGTGCTTGGAGTTGTACGAAAACAGGCGTGGATCGAGCTCGGCGAAACTGCGTCCGCACGCGGGACAGGCGCGCTTGGTGGAAAACTGCGCCTGGTGCAGCGTCAGCTCCACCGTGCCCTTGGCGCCGGAGGCCGCCTTCACCAGGGCGTCGAGGTCGGCCAGCAGGTGCACCGTTCCCTTGCCGCACTCCAACGCGGTGGTGAGCGCCGCGCGCACTTCGCGTTCGCTCTCGGGCGCGACGCGCAGGTCCGCCACCGGCAGCTCGATCGTGTGCTCCTTGAAGCGGTCGATGCGCGGGAAGGGATCGAGCGGCAGGAAGGCGCCGTCCACGCGCAGGCTGAGGTAGCCCTTGGCCTTGGCCCATTTCGCGAGGTCGGTGTAGACGCCTTTGCGGTTGAGCACCAGCGGCGCGAGCAGGCCGATGCGCTGGCCGCGGTACTCGCGCAGGATGCGCGCCGCGATCGCGTCCTCGCTCTGCGGCTCGATCGGCACCCGGCAGTCCGGGCAGTGCTGGGTGCCGAGCTTGACGAACAGCAGCCTCAGAAAATGGTGAATCTCGGTCAGCGTGCCAACCGTGCTCTTCTTGCCGCCGCGACTGGTTCGTTGCTCGATCGCGACCGTGGGCGGGATGCCCCAGATCGCGTCCACATCGGGGCGCGAGGCCGACTGCACGAACTGGCGCGCGTAGGCGTTGAGCGACTCGAGGTAGCGGCGCTGGCCTTCGGCGAACAGAATGTCGAACGCGAGCGTCGACTTGCCCGAGCCCGAGACGCCGGTTACCACGCTGAAGCGGTTGCGCGGGATCTCGACGTCGATGTTCTTGAGGTTGTGCTCGCGCGCGTTGTGGATCCGGATGGCATTGCCCAGGTAGCGGGCAGGGGGTTCATTGATCTCTTCTTTGCTTTTTTCCCGCAAAAATGCAGTTTCATATTCCCGCAAGGCCTTCGCGGTGTGCGAGGTCTCGTGCCGCATGACGTCCGCCGGCGTTCCTTCGCATACGAGCGCGCCGCCGGCCTCGCCGCCTTCGGGGCCGAGGTCGACGATCCAGTCCGCGGCGCGGATCACGTCCAGGTTGTGCTCGATCACCACCAGCGAGTGGCCGGCGTCCAGGAGACGCCGGAACGCCCCGAGCAGCTTCGCGATGTCCTCGAAGTGCAGCCCGGTGGTCGGTTCGTCGAACAGGAACAGCTTGTTCGACTCGGCGCCCGATTTCGCCTGCGCCAGGTGGCCGGCGAGCTTGAGGCGCTGCGCCTCGCCGCCGGACAGGGTCGGCACCGGCTGGCCCAGGCGCAGGTACTCCAGGCCGACGTCCGAGAGCGGCGCGAGGCGCTCTTCGACCTCGCGCTCGCCGCCGAAGAACGCGAGCGCCTCGGACACGGTCATCTCGAGCACCTTGGCGATGCTCCTGCCGCGCAGCGCGACCTCGAGCACCTCGGGCCGGAAGCGCTTGCCGTCGCAGTCCGGACAGCGCAGGTAGACGTCGGACAGGAACTGCATCTCGACGTGCTCGAAGCCGTTGCCGCCGCAGGTCGCGCAGCGGCCGTTGCCGGCGTTAAAGCTGAAGGTGCCCGGCGTGTACTTGCGCTCCTTTGCCAGCGGCGCGCGCGCGAACAGCTTGCGGATCGCGTCCCAGGCGCCGACGTAGCTCGCGGGGTTCGAGCGCGTGGTTTTGCCGATCGGCGACTGGTCGACCATCACCGCCTCGACAATCCTCTCCGCGCCGTGCAGCTCTCGGTGCGCGCCCGGCGCCTCGGTCGGCTTGCCCTTGGCCTTGAGCAGCGCGCGGTAGAGCACGTCCTGCACCAGCGTCGACTTGCCCGAGCCCGAGACGCCGGTGACGCAAACCAGGCGCTGGAGCGGGATGGACACGTCGATGTTCTTGAGATTGTGCTCGCTCGCGCCTTCGACACGAAGAAAGGCATTTCCGATAGAAGACGCTCTGGTACCGGCATCGGCGCGCTTACGCCCCGACAGATATTCCGCCGTCAGCGTGTGCTGCTGCTTCAATTCCTGCGGCGTGCCGAAGAACACTACTTCGCCGCCGCGCTCGCCCGGGCCCGGGCCCATGTCGAGGATGCGGTCGGCGGCGAACATGATCTGCGGGTCGTGCTCGACCACCACCAGCGAGTTGCCGGCGCCGCGCAGGCGGCGCATGACCTCGATCACGCGTCCCATGTCGCGCGGGTGCAGCCCGATCGAGGGCTCGTCGAGCACGAACAGGGTGTTCACCAGCGAGGTGCCGAGCGCGGTGGTGAGGTTGATCCTCTGCACCTCGCCGCCCGAAAGGGTGCGCGATTGGCGGTCGAGCGTGAGGTAGGACAGCCCGACTTCGCACAGGTAGCGCAGCCGCGAGCGCAGCTCGCTGAGGAGCATTTCGGCCGCCTCGTCCGCCGGCGCGGGAAGCTGGAGCGCGTCGACGAACGCGCGCACCCGCTCGATCGGCAGCAGCATCAGATCGTGGATCGAATGCGGCCCGACGCGCCACAGCGACGCGTCGGGCTTGAGCCGGGTGCCGCCGCAGGCCTCGCACTCGGTGTACGCCCGGTACTTGGACAGCAGCACCCGGATGTGCATCTTGTAGGCCTTCGACTCGAGCCACTTGAAAAAGCGCTGCACGCCGTACCAGATGCCCGGCCAGCTCTTGCGCCAGCTGACCCAGTCGGATTCGCCTTCGAGGACCCAGGATTTTTCTTTTTCGGAGAGCTCTTTCCATGGGATATCCAACGAAATTCCGCGCTTTTTCGCGTATTTCACCAAGTCGTCCTGGCATTCCTTGAAGCTCGCGGTCTGCCACGGCCGCACTGCGCCCTGGCGCAGGGTCTTCGACTCGTCCGGGACCACCAGTCCGAAGTCGACCCCGATCACGCGCCCGAAGCCGCGGCAGGTCTCGCAGGCCCCGAGCGGCGAATTGAACGAGAACGCGGCCGGCACGGGATCGGCATACTGGATATCGCACTCCGCGCAATGCAGGTCGGACGAGAATTTCCAGGTTCGGGATTCGGCATGCACGTTCACCTTTCCCCGGCCCACCCGCAGCGCGGCTTCGAGCGCCTCGATCACGCGCGCGCGCTCCGCCGACGACAGGCGCAGCCGGTCCTGCACCACCTCGAGCCGGCCCTTGGCGCGCGAATGGATGCGGCTGTAGCCCTGGCGCTCGAGCAGCTGCAGCACCTCGTCTTCGCTGAAGTTCTTCGGCACCGGCACCGGGAAGGCGATCACCAGGCGCGGGTCGCCGCGCTCAGCGCAGCGCTCGCCGAGCGCGTGGTAGATCGAGTCCGGCGTGTCGCGCGTCACCGGCTTGCCGCAGCCGCGGCAGGTCAGCGTCGCCGCGCGCGCGTACAAAAGCTTGAAGTGATCGTTCAGCTCGGTCATGGTGCCGACCGTGGAGCGCGAAGTGCGCACCGGGTTGGTCTGATCGATCGCGATCGCGGGCGGGATGCCCTCGATCGCGTCCACCTGCGGCTTGTCCATGCGGTCCAGGAACTGGCGCGCGTAGGGGCTGAAGGTCTCGACGTAGCGCCGCTGACCTTCGGCGTACAGCGTATCGAACGCGAGCGAGGACTTGCCCGAGCCCGACACGCCGGTGACCACCACCAGCTCGCCGGTCGGGATCGAAAGCGTGAGGTTCTTGAGGTTGTTCTGCCGGGCGCCGCGGACGACGATCGCCTCGGCCGGTAAGGATTCGGGTTTCACGGATACGCAGCGCCGGCAGGAGGCGTATTGTATGGTCTGGGCAAGACGGCGCAAGGAGAAAGCGTTGAAGCTGCGCGAATTGCTGCTTGTGGCGGCGATGCTGCTCGCTCCGGCGTTCGCGCGCGCCGCGCCGGTGCTGGTGCTGACGATCGACGGCGCGATCGGGCCGGCCACCTCGGACTACGTCCATC
>JBOIFB010000181.1:0-6039 GCA_050741415.1 Burkholderiales bacterium
TCGGACATCATTTCCCGGCTCCAGGGCGGATCCCAGACCAATTCGACCCCGGCCTGCTTGACGCCCGGAATTCCAGACAGCTTCTGCTCGACTTCGCGCGCAAGATAATCGCCCATCCCGCATCCGGGCGCAGTGAGCGTCATGCGCACCTGAACGCTCCAGCCGCCGCCTTCGTCCCCGAGCGGCGCGACAGTACACTCGTAGACCAGGCCCAGATCGACGATGCTGACCGGGATTTCCGGGTCGTAGCAGGTCCGCAGCTGCTCCCACACCGCCTCCTCCACCTGCTCGCGCGCCGCCGGCTCCTCGGCCGGCGTCGCTTCCTGCAGCGCGGCCGGCGCCTTGCCGAGCGCGTCGGAATCCTTGCCGTCGATGCGATACATGTTGCCGCCGACCACGACGGTGTAGCTGCCGCCAAGCGCCTGGGTGACGGTGGCGCGCTCACCGGCCTTGAGCGTGATCCGGTCGCCGACGGGGACGAGCGCCGCTTCCACGTCGCGCGTCAACGTCAGCTGCTCTCTGATATCTCTCATGTCCATGCTCTACTCCGTCTTGACCGGTTCGCCTCCGCCTTTCAGCGCGGCGTCCATCGTATGCCAGGCGAGCGTCGCGCACTTGATCCGCGCCGGAAACTCGCGCACGCCCGAAAGTACCTCGAGCTTGCCGAGCTCCGGGTGAGCGCCCGACCCCGCAACCATGCCGTGAAAGCCTTCGAACAGGCGTTCCGCTTCCGCTTCGGTCCCGCCCTTCAACGCCTCGGTCATGAGCGACGCCGACGCGGTCGAGATCGCGCAGCCGCTGCCTTCGAACGCCGCATCGGCGACGACCCCGTTCTCGACCCTGAGGTACACCGTGACCTTGTCGCCGCACAGCGGGTTGTATCCCTGCGCCTGCCGGTTCGCCCCCGCGGGCCGGCCGAAGTTGCGCGGGTTGCGGTTGTGGTCGACGATGACCTCCTGATAGAGCTCGCGCAGGTCCGACATCAGCCGAACATCTCCTTCGCCTTGTGGATCGCGCCGACCAGCGCGTCGACCTCGGGCCGGGTGTTGTACAGCGCGAACGAAGCGCGCGCGGTGGCCGGCACGTCGAAACGCTGCATGACCGGCATCGCGCAATGGTGGCCAGCGCGCACCGCGACGCCGTGGTGGTCGAGAATCGTCCCGATGTCGTGCGGGTGAATGCGTCCGAGGACGAACGAGAGAATCCCGGCCTTCTCCGCTGCCGTGCCGATGATGCGCAGCCCCGGGATCTCGGCCACGCGCGCGGTCGCGTACTTCAGCAGCTGCGCCTCGTGCGCGGCAATCGCGTCGAGGCCGATCGCGGCGACGAACTCCAGCGCCGCCCCGAGCCCGATCACGCCCGCGATGTTGGGCGTGCCCGCTTCGAACTTGTGCGGCAGGTCCGCCCAGGTGCTGTGCTCGAAGGTCACGGTGCGGATCATGTCGCCGCCCCCCTGGTAGGGCGGCATCTGCTCGAGCAGCGCCTGCTTGCCGTAGAGCACGCCGATCCCGGTCGGGGCGTAGATCTTGTGTCCGGAAAAGGCGTAGAAATCGCAGTCGAGCGCGCGCACGTCCACGTCTGCGTGCGCCACCGCCTGCGCCCCGTCCACCAGTACCGGCACGCCGCGCTCGTGCGCGAGCGCGACGACGCGCCTGACCGGAATCACGCTGCCGAGAGCATTCGAGATATGCGACACCGCCACCAGCCGCGTACGCGCGCCGAGCAGCTTCGAGTATTCATCGAACAGGAACTCGCCCGCGTCCCCGATCGGCACCACGCGCAGGACGGCACCGGTCTGGGCGCACAGCAGCTGCCACGGCACGATGTTGGAATGATGCTCCATGGCGCTGATCAGGATTTCGTCGCCCTGCTTCAACCGGCCGCGCCCGTAGCTCTGCGCGACGAGATTGATCGCCTCCGTGGTGCCTCGCACGAACACGATTTCCTTCACGGAGGCGGCGTTGATGAAGCCTCGCACGCGCTCACGGGCCGCTTCGTAGGCCTCGGTGGCGCGCTGGCTCAGGGTATGCACGCCGCGGTGAATATTCGCGTTGTAGCGCTCGTAGTACTCGGTCTCCGCCGCGATCACCGCGCGCGGTTTTTGCGTCGTCGCCGCGTTGTCGAGGTACACCAGCGGCTTGCCGTGCACCTTTGTCGCGAGGATCGGAAACTCGGCCCGCAAGCGCTCGACGTCATAGCCGGCCGCCTGCAGCGGGGACGCCAGCATCCGGTCGGCTGCAGTGCTCATGCATTCTCCCGAATGAGCCTGCCCTCGGGCAGCCGCGCGATGAGCATGTCCTCCATGCGCGCGCGCAAGGGCGCAAGCCTGATCCGGCCGATCACGTCGTGCGCAAAGGCGTAGGTGAGCAGCGCCTTGGCGAGGTCCTGGGGGATGCCGCGCGAGCGCAAGTAGAACAGCATGTTGTCGTCGAGCTGGCCGACCGTGGTGCCGTGCCCGCATTTGACGTCGTCGGCGTAGATCTCGAGCTGGGGTTTCGTGTCCACTTCGGCTTCACGCGACAGCAGCAGGTTGTGATTGGCCAGATGAGCGTCGGTCTTCTGCGCCCCCTTGTGCACGATGACGCGGCCGGCAAACACGCCGCGCGCGCGCCCATCGAGGATGCCGCGGTAGAACTCGCGGCTGGTTCCGCGCGGGTGCGCGTGCTCGATGCGCGTGTGATGGTCCAGCAACTGGCTGCCGCCCGCCACGTACAGCCCGTTCAGGGTGCACTCGCAGCCCGCGTCGTCGAGCCCCACGCCGATGTCGGTGCGCGCCAGTACCCCGCCCAGCGCGAGCGAATGCGAGCTGTAGCGGCTGTCGCGCTGCTGCCGCACCTGAATCGCGGCGACGTGGAACGCCGCGTCGCCCTCCTGCTGCAGCTTGTAGTGCTCGAGCGACGCGTTTGCGCCCAGCGCGACCTGGGTCACCGCGTTGCTGAAATAGGTCGTCCGGTCGGGTCCGCTATGCTGCTCGAGCACGGTCGCGCTGGCGCCCTGCTCCGCAACGACGATGGTGCGCGGATGGGTAACCGCATCGGCCGACGTGTTCAGGTACAGCAGGTGGATGGGCGCATCGATCGCCGCGCCGCACGGCACGTGGATGAAGGCGCCCTCGGCGGCAAACGCCGCGTTGAGCGCCGCAAACGGCGTGGCCGCCGCGCCGCCCGCGAGAAACGGCTCGACCCGCTCCGGCTCCCGCGCAAGCATCTGGGCCAGGCTCGCCACCACGGCGCCGCGCGGAAGCGCGCCCGCGCGCGACAAGGATGGAACGAAGAATCCGTCGACGAACACGAGCAGGTGCTCGGAGCCGTCCCCGCCGAAAGCGAGCGCCGCCACCTGCCCGGGCGTGACGCCGGCGGCGGGCCGCGTCGGCGCCTCGAAGCGGTGCCGGGCGATCGGCTCGACGTTGGTGTATTTCCACTCCTCTTCGCGCACGGAAGGAAAACCGCGCGCGGCAAACTGGTCCAGCGCGAGCCGCCGCATCCGTTCGACCCAGGGCGTGCCGCTGCCGGGCAGCGTGCCCGAACGGCGCCCGAAATCGGCGACGAAACGATCGCGCGCCTGAGCGGGCATGGTTCAGCCCGCCGGCGCCTGTTTCGCTGCCTCGGCCTCGACCCAGCCGTAGCCGCGCTGTTCGAGCTCGAGCGCGAGCTCGCGCCCCGCCGACATGGCGATGCGGCCGTTCGCGAGCACGTGCACGCGATCGGGCACGATGTAGTCGAGCAGCCGCTGGTAATGCGTGACCAGGATCATGGCGCGCTCGGCGCTGCGCATCGCGTTGACGCCGTTCGCGACCACGCGCAGCGCATCGATGTCCAGCCCCGAGTCGGTCTCGTCGAGGATCGCGAGCTTCGGCTCGAGCACCGCCATCTGCAGGATTTCGTTGCGCTTCTTCTCCCCGCCGGAGAAGCCTTCGTTGACCGAGCGGTACAGGAACTCCTCGCCCATCTCGACCAGCCTCGCTTTCTCGCGCACCAGCTTGAGGAATTCCATGGCGTCGAGCGGCGGCAGGCCGCGGTGCTTGCGCATCGCGTTGAAGGCCGCCTTGAGCAGATAGACGTTGTTCACCCCGGGGATCTCGACCGGATACTGGAAGGCGAGAAAAATCCCCTCGCGCGCACGCTCCTCCGCGGGCAGCGCCAGCAGGTCGCGACCCTGGTAGCGCACCGCGCCGCCGGTCACCTCGAAACTCTCGCGCCCGGCAAGCACCTGCGCCAAGGTGCTCTTGCCCGAGCCGTTCGGGCCCATGATGGCATGCACCTCGCCGGCCTTCACCTCGAGATCGACCCCGTGCAGGATCTGCTTGCCCCCGACCTTGACCTGCAGTTGTTCGATGCTGAGCATGGATGACGTCATGGGCGGGATTCCTCAGCCGACGCTGCCCTCGAGGCTTACCCCGAGCAGTTTCTGGGCCTCGACTGCGAATTCCATCGGCAGCTCCTTGAACACTTCCTTGCAGAAACCGTTGACGATCATCGATACCGCATCCTCCGCGGAGATGCCGCGCTGCTTGCAGTAGAACAGCTGGTCCTCGCCGATGCGCGAGGTCGAGGCTTCATGCTCGACCTGCGCGCTCGGATTGCGCACCTCGATGTACGGGAAAGTGTGCGCGCCGCAGCGCTCGCCCAGCAGCAGCGAGTCGCACTGGGTGTAGTTGCGCGCGCCTTCGGCGCGCGGCAGCATCTTCACCAGGCCGCGATAGGTATTCTGGCCGTGGCCCGCCGAGATGCCCTTGGAAACGATGGTGCTGCGGGTATTGCGCCCCAGGTGGATCATCTTGGTGCCGGTGTCGGCCTGCTGGCGGTGATTGGTGAGCGCCACCGAGTAGAACTCGCCCACCGAGTTGTCGCCGCGCAGGATGACGCTCGGGTATTTCCAGGTGATCGCCGAGCCGGTTTCGACCTGCGTCCAGGAGATGCGCGAGTTGGCGCCGCGGCACATGCCGCGCTTGGTGACGAAATTGTAGATCCCGCCCTTGCCGTCCTTGTCGCCGGGGTACCAGTTCTGCACGGTCGAGTACTTGATGTAGGCGTTGTCCAGCGCGATCAGCTCGACCACTGCGGCGTGCAGCTGGTTTTCGTCGCGCATCGGCGCCGTGCAGCCTTCGAGATAGCTCACAGTTGCGCCCTCTTCGGCGATGATCAGGGTGCGCTCGAACTGGCCGCTGTTGCGCGCGTTGATGCGAAAGTAAGTCGACAGCTCCATCGGGCAGCGCACGCCCTTGGGGATGTAGCAGAACGACCCGTCGGTGAACACCGCGGCATTGAGCGCGGCGTAGAAGTTGTCTCCCGGGGGCACCACGCTGCCGAGATACTTGCGCACCAGCTCGGGATGCTCGCGCACCGCCTCGGAGAACGGACAGAAGATGATCCCCTTCTCGGCCAGCTTCGTGCGGAAGGTGGTGGCGACCGAAACGCTGTCGAACACGGCGTCCACCGCCACGCCCGCCAGGATCGCGCGTTCGTGCAGCGGCACGCCGAGCTTCTCGTAGGTCCGCAGCAGCTCGGGATCGACCTCGTCGAGGCTCTGCGGTCCGTCCTTGGCCAGCTTCGGCGCCGCGTAGTAGATGATCGCCTGGTAATCGATCGCCGGATACCGGACGTGCGCCCAGTGCGGCTCCTTCATGTCCAGCCAGCGTCGGTACGCCTGCAGGCGCCATTCGAGCATGAACCCGGGCTCGTTCTTGCGCGCCGAAATCGTGCGGATGATGTCCTCGCTCAGGCCGGGCGGGACGCTGTCCTGCTCGACTTCCGTGACGAAGCCATGCTGGTAAGGCTGGCTGATCAGGGCATCGAGTTGTTCGGCAGACGACGTCATCTTCGTTCCCTCGCCCCGGCGAGCGGGACGCTTCGGCCGCCGGCCGGCAGCCGCTTCGCCGGCGCGAACATCGCCACCGGCGCGGAAACCGACTGCGGCAATACCATGTCCGCGAGCGTCACTCCCGCCAGCGCGCGCCTGACCACCAGGCTGATCTTGCGCCAATTCGCGCGAATCTCGCACGCCGATTCCTGCGCGCACAGGCCCGGCATGGTGCTGCAC
>JBOIFB010000182.1:0-5969 GCA_050741415.1 Burkholderiales bacterium
TGGGCCAGATCCGCGTCCTGGTGGGCGTCAACCTGGCGCTCGGTCTGCTCAACATCGCGATTGCGCTGCTCGGTCCGTTGCGCTAAGTGCGATATTCGCCGACATAAAGATCGAAGGAGATTCGTCAATGACGCCAAAGCGCCTTTTTCTGGAAATCGGCAGCGGCAACGACCTGCACGGCGGCGACTACACGAAGGCGGCAGTGCGCGCGGTCGAGGACGCCATGCATCACAGCTCGCTCGCGCTGTTTCGCAGCTTCGGCATCGATCCGAACTCGATGCAGGTCGAGGTCACGATCGGCGTCCAGCAGCCCGACAAGGTCGACGCTGCCGCGGTGGCGCGCGCGTTTCCGTACGGCAAGGTTACGGTGACGGCGATCCGGGGAGGGCTAGACGTGCCCGATGAAGGCAGGCGCGAGCCAACTGTAATCGCGAGCGCCGCCGTGGTGGTGCGCCTCGATCCTGCGCTGCTGGCTCGCTCCGGCACCTAAAGTGGCAAGCGCGCCGGGACGATGCCGCTCGCCACTTGCTCGCGCAAACAGCGCTCGTAGATACGATGCATGGAAGGCCGCAGCCGCTCGGCGGAACGTTCCGCTTCGTCGAGCAACGGCGCGAGGCGTGCATGTTCCTCCCTGATTTCGGCCAGGATCGCGCTGCGGTCGATTCGAGTCAAATCGCCGTCGCGCACCACGACTTCGCCATTTACCATAACCAGGGCGATGTTCGCCCCGCGTTCGGCACTGACGAGTTGCCGCAACGGATTATTCAGCGGAACGAACGGAATTCCGTCTAGCCGGTAGAGGACGAGATCAGCGAACTTGCCCTCTCCCAGAGTACCCAATTCGTCGCCACGCCCGATCGCAATCGCTCCGCCCAGAGTGCCCGCACGCCACACATCCGCCGCCTGCGGCCAACGCGTATAGTCGTCGCCGCGCACCGTGTGGAGCACCGAGGCCGTGCCCACGACATTGAGCATGTTGCAGGTATCAGTGGATCCACAACCATCGCTGCCCAAGCTGACGTTGACGCCGGCATCGAGCAGCGCACGCAGCGGCGCAATACCGGAACCCAAGCGCAAATTGCTCCAGGGATTGTGCTGAACCGTCGTGCCGCTTGCGGCAAGCAGGTCAATTTCCCTCGGCGTCAGCCAGACGCCGTGGATCAGCGTCGTCTTGGCTCCCAGGAAGCCGATACGGTGCAAGTACTCCACCATGGTCGAGCCATAGGTGCGAAGCGCCGTAACGGCCTGCAGCCGCGTTTCTTGCACGTGAATCATGATCGGCAAGTCATACGCGTCTGCGATCGAGCGTGCAGCCTTGAGGAAGTTCTCCGAGCAGCGCTGAGGAGCGGATGGTGCAACAATAAAGCCGACCCGATTGCGGTCGGGATGCCTTCGTTGCGCGAGATCGCGGCACAACGCCAGTAGCGCCTCGGCATCCGGCTTGGGTAGTGCGCGCATTTCTGCCAGCAACGATGGGTCGAACTCCTCGTCGACGAACGGAACGCTTTCAAAGAACGGCCTGTCCATCATGCTGATCCCAACCAGCGCACGGATGCCGATGTCCTCATAGGCGCGATAGGCTGCGGCCAAATGCGTGCTATCGGGGACGCCGCCGATATTGAGGTCGTCGATCAGTGTTGTCGTACCCGAGGTCAACGCCTCGATCGCCCCCACGAGCGTCCGCAAGTAAACCTGGCGCTCGTTCAGAAGCAGCGGTTTCGGGGGACGGACATAGTTCATCCACATTTCCAGGGGCAGGTTGGCGAATCGCCCTTTCTGAAAGTGTTCGTGCGAATGCTGATGGCCGTTGATCAATCCGGCGGTGGCGAGCATGCCGCGGGCGTTGATCACTTCACCCTGGTGGGCCACGGCACCCGTCGCGTTGATCGCCGCGATGCGACCACCGTCGACCACAATATCCACCGCTTCGTTGCTGGCTTCGGCTGCCGCCCCCAACAGCGCAAGACAGCCTTGGAGAACCAGTCGCGCCATGGCAGTCCGGACGTGATCCCTATTTTAGCGGCAGTTAAATCGAGAGTCCGTAGGCGCGGCGGCGAACGTGATAAAGCTCACGCCACGTTTTTCCCACGGTGCGGATTTGAAGCGGGCTAAAGCGAATAGCTAAGGCTTTGTAACTTGGTGGCTCCCCAACCAGGGCAAAAGTGGGCACCACTGGCGGGTTAGGATCGCGCTGATCCCATAAACGGAAGAGCGCTTCTGAGCTGCCAGGCATTGAGGAAGCGGCGCTCGATTCGCTCATGGTTGGTGATCGCGTAGGTACTGCCGCAATTGTGTCCTGAGCGCTTCGGCCGTCTTTGCATTAAGAGCAGCGAAGAAATCTTCTAAGAGCTCGGTGTGTTCCGGTCTGGCTATGAATGGAACTATTTCGTCATTTGGAATCTGGTTTTCCTCTATCAGCCAGGTTAACGAGCCGACGCCAAAGCGGGGTACACCTTCTTCCATCTGCGCGTTTGCTTGTCGGTATGCCTCAATGAACTCAGGGGTCATGACGGATTCGACTGAACTTTTTAATACGTCGAGCAATTGCAAAGCGGCAATGCGCTGCTCTTTCTCAATGCGATTGTCGTAGAGCGCGATTTCGTACAGGCGCTTAGTTAGCGCGGTGGCTTGCTGCGGCGTTATCAGTTCGGGTAACTGGCGGACGTAATCACGTATGTCTGGAAACGACATCAATTCGACGTCCGGAACTGGTGCAGCGCTTTGAGCTGAATTACCGCGTAGCAGGGACTTAATGAACTTCAGCATGGGTTCCCGCGAATTCGACTTTCATGTTGTCAACTGGTCCATCCTCCGCCCTGAAAGGATGGAGGATGGAGGAGACCGCCTTTTTGCGCGTCCCAGGTTCTGCGCGCGTCGGTCACGTCTGCTACGAACTTCGCATCATTCTCGGACCCAGGAGTGCCCGCGAATGCATGCAATACTCCTTGAACGCCATAGCAAGCGTCGAGAAGCGCGTCGGCAAGCATGACAGCCGTTGGGCCATAATCTGCGTGATCATTGGGCGGTGGCTCTTCGTGCAGGCGCGTGATGGCGTCGCGGATCAAGGCTACTCGCCCGTAGAAGACCACGACGGCATGCGCGTGCTCTCGTAGCATGCCGAGTGCGTTGGCGACATTGGGATAGATGATAGGAGCCGGAAACCTGGCATCGTCGTCCAGCTGACGAACTGAGAGCAGCTCTCTATTCTCGAGGCGATGACGGACGGCTTGGTGAGCGTCATAGGCTCGAAGCGCGAATTGGCGAATCTCGGCGCCGAGGGCGACTTTTAGGGCGCTAGTTTCCTTGTTTCGTCGCCGATGCTCGGCGAGCAGGGTGAGCACGACTGCTATGATGGCTGCGGCAAACCCCAGTAATCCCGCCATCAGCGACTGCCAGTGGTCAAGAAAGCCCACGATATGGCACCAGACAGACATTTTGTGGCTCCAGCCGTCGACCCGAAGAGTAATTTCTAACTGTTGTGTGGCGGCGGGCGGTGGCTGGTCGTTGTCCCCCGTCTGAGTAACACGGGGGCCTACGGATACATTATCCGCCCATGACGGCGGATCGCGGTAGGGGGTTGCGGGGCACCCCATGGCGCGGTATGCTCTCCGTTCGCCAAGACTACCCTGGGGGACGCGCATGGCCCGAAAGCGGATGTTGTCGGAGGCGGAACTGGTTGGCCTGCTCGATGAGCGAGTCCGTGAGTTCAAGGGCGACCTGACAGAGCTGGAACGCGCAATCGGGGCGCTGTTTGTAGGGCGTCAGATGGGCTGGAAGGTCCTGCTATTGATCCATGACCGGAAGACGATCAAGCGGTACGAGGAAACGTTGGACCTTGAGTTCAAGGAACCGAACATGCCGGAGGTAGGGAAGTACGCCTACAAGTCGGTGGCGTGGGCGGCGGTGCAGAAGGTGGCGAGCTTCTGGAAGGCCGTCAAGGGCGAGTACGGGGGCGTAAAGAGCGTCCTGGCGAAGTAGGGTTCTCCAGGGGCATGTGGGGTAGTTGACACGCCCCACGATGATTCGTTACGCTTCGGGGTGTATGGTACGCCCCACAAACACAGGGACAGACGGCGACGGCGCGGAGAGCGTCTTTCGCGAGGCAGCGTTTCGGATTCTGCTCTCCGGCATCGACACGGTGGAGTGCGCGTACTACCTGCGCGGTCGTGAGGATTGCGCGCTTGATTTCGAGCGGCTGACGGCGCTACGCGAGGAATTGCGGCACGCGAAGGTGCGCGAGCCTGCGGTGGTCACACTCGGCAATGCATCGTTTCTGCTTCATCCCTACGGCAGCGCATCGGGCTATCCGCTCGTGATGAGCAACGCCGAGTTTCAAATCCAATTCGGCGAGTTCAACAATCCTTCGTTCTTCGTCAAATTCCTGAGCGAGGCGCTTTGGCGCGAGTCGGCGCTCGGGTTGCATCGCCGCTTCCTCGGGTGGGCCGATTCGGTCGGTCTTGTTCGGATCCGGGACGAAGGGCTCTCGCGGGTGGACTGGGCGTTCGACTACGGGCTGCCCGAGATCGACTTCGACGAGGACTGCTTTGTAAGCCTCTCGGTGAAGGATGCGATACACCGGGAGGAACGCAAGGCGCAGACCTTCAGCTTCGGGACCGGGGACGTGGTGCTGCGGGTCTATGACAAGGTGGCCGAGATCGCGCAGCAAAGCGGCAAGACCTGGTTCTTTCCGCTCTGGGGCTGCTCCGAGAAGGTGTGGCGGATCGAGTTCCAGGTGCGCAAAGCGATTCTCCGGCGCTTCGGGGTGCGGAGCTTCGCCGATCTCGAGGAGCGGCAGGGTGACGTGCTGCGCTACCTGGCGGGCGAGCATGACACGCTGCGGGTGCCGAACGGCGACGGCAACCGTTCGCGCTGGCCGCTGCATCCTCTGTGGATCGACCTGCAGGAGCGCATTGCCGAGCTGCCGGGCCTTGGCGTCGTGCGGGAGATCGATCCCGAGCTGGCGATGGAACAGCGGCTGACCTACATTGCCATGAGCGTGTACGGGTACTACAAGCGCGTGGCCGCGATGTACGGGCTACGGCATGGCAAGGAAGCGGTCACGCGCCAGGAGGCGGCGGCGTACCTGGAGCTGTTTCTCAAGCGGGTGCATGATCCGTTGAGCTGGGCGCTCGACGTCGATAAGCGCACCAATCAAATGCGCCTGGGGCAATGGTGATCGTGCAGATCATTTCGGAGTTGTTGGAAGCGCGGCTAAGGCGCGTCCTGGACGCGGCGGCGTTGGTGTTGCCGCCTGAGCAGTTCTTGCGTTACCGCAAGATTGTGCTGGACGAATTTGGACGGCGTGGGCTGATGAAGGACCTGGAGCGGGAAGTGCGGAATCTGGATCGGCATGGATAGGGCAGGCCAATACAGCAAGAAAGGAGGTTGACCATGCGTGCTAGAAATCGATCTGGACCACTTCGCGCTTGCGATGGATTACATCGAGGGCGGTAGCGACCGGGACGTAAGCGCGGGCGAGCTCGCGCTAATCTACTCGGTGCTGCCGGAGCTGATGCTTGAGCTGATTTCCCCGGACGGCTTGATGCTGACGGTGACAAACGAGGAGTAGGAAAATGGCGGTGGCGCTCTACGCTCGGGTCTCCACGACAGAGCAGGCTGAAAAGGACTTGTCGATCCCGGACCAGCTCAGGCAGATGCGGGAATGGTGCAAGGGCCAGGGCTTGCCTGTGGCCATGGAGTACGTCGAGCCGGGCGCCTCCGCTACCGATGATCGGCGGCCTGTGTTCCAGCAGATGGTCGCGGACGCAACGCTCGATCCGTCGCCCTACGAGGCGATCATCGTTCACAGCCGCTCGCGGTTCTTTCGCGATCTGTTTCAGTTCCTGAGCTACGAGCGCACGCTCAAGCGCTCGGGGGTCAAGGTGGTTTCGATCACGCAGCAGACCTCGGACGATCCCGCCGGCGAGATGGCGCGCACGATCTTTAGCCTGTTCGATGAGTACCAGAGC
>JBOIFB010000183.1:0-5953 GCA_050741415.1 Burkholderiales bacterium
GCCGCGGTCGGTGCCCTGCGTGTTCAGCATGCCGAGCATCGCCGCCGCCGCGAGCGCCCAGGGCGAATCGAACAGCGCGAGCGCAAGGCCGCCGCCCGCGGCGAAGGATGCGAGCGCGACCAGGCTGCGCCGCCGCCCGACGCGGTCGGCGAGGAAGGTGCTGTAGGCCGTGCCGCAGGCGACGCCGACGAAGCCCGCGGTGAGCACCAGCCCGACCTCGGATTGGTCGAAACCGCGCTTGGCGAGGTAGACCGCCGCCAGCACGCTGATCGATCCCGCGGCCAGCCCGCGCAGCAGTGCGGCGAGATAAATGAGCCTGCGGTCGCGCCGCAGCGCGCTCATCCGAGCCGGTCTGGCCGGAAGCCGACGTCGCACACCCTGCCGCGCTGGGCGCGCTTGCCCTCGTAGTTCTTGAGCGCCTTCGCCTCCAGCTCGGTGCTCTTGCGCGTGCGCTTGAAGCCACAGACCGTGAGCGTCCCTTTGGGGTCGAGCGCGGCGACCGCGGCCAGCGTCACCTTCTCCGGCAGCGCGATCAGCTGCACCCCGACGCCGCCGTTGGGGCGCAAAGGCAGCTCGGCCATCGGGAACACCAGCAGCCGCGCGTCGGACGACAGCGCGGCGACCTTGAGCTTTGCGGAATCGCCCGTGTAGGGCACCGGCGCATTGAGGCGCGCGCCCTCGGCCACGTTCATGAATTCCTTGCCCGCGCGCGTCTTGGTGAACAGGTCGCCCAGCCGGCACAGGAAGCCCTGGCCGGCACTGGAGCTCATCACCAGCGGCCGGGCCGGATCGCCGCAGGCCATCCAGACGATCTCGTCGCCGTTGCAGTTGACCAGCGCGTTCATCGGCTGGCCATCGCCGCGCCCGCTCGGCAGGCTGGCCGCCTCGAGCGTGAAGGCCTTGCCGCGCGCGGACAGGAACGCCACCGGCGAGGTCGTTTTGCACTCGAGCGCCTGCAGCAATGCGTCGCCGTCCTTGAAGCCGATCGTCGAAAGGTCGATGCCGTGTCCCGCGCGGGCGCGGATCCAGCCCTTGTTCGACAGGATCACGGTCAGCGGCTCCTCGAGCACGCTGCGCTCGATCTGCGCGCGCTCGGCGGGCTCGATCCGCGTGCGGCGCTCGTCGCCGAACTTCTTCGCGTCCTCCTCGAGCTCCTTCACCACGAGCTTTCTCAGCTCCTTGTCGTCGCCCAGCAGCGTCTTCAGGCCCTTGCGCTCGGCCTCGAGCGATTTCCGCTCGTCGTTCAGCTTGACCCCGTCCAGCCTGGTGAGCTGCCCCAGGCGCAGATTGACGATGTCCTCGGCCTGGCGCTCGCTGAATTTCCACTTCGCGCGCAGCTTCTGCTTCGCCTCGGCCTGGTCGTCGCAGGCGCGGATCAGCTTGATGATCTGGTCGATCTTGGCCAGCGCGAGCAGCCGTCCCAGGACGATGTGCAGCCGCTCCTCGCACTTCTCGAGCCGGTGCGCGGTGCGCCGGCGCACCGTCCGCACCCGGAACTCGGTCCACTCGCGCAGCACCTCGACCATGCCCTTGGTCTCGGGCAGGCCGTCGAGGCCGATCCAGGTCAGGTTGATTGCGTAGCGCGTCTCGAGCGAGGTCTGCACCAGCAGCGCCTTCATCGTCTCGGCCGGGTCCTGGCGCGAGCTGCGCGGCTCGATCACCAGCCGCAGCTTGGCCTTGCGATCGGACTCGTCGCGCACCGACTCGACCAGGTCGAGCACGAACTGCTTGACGCGCTTTTGCTCCTGCGTGACGTCCTTCTTGCCCGCGGCGGGCCGCGGACTGACCAGCGCGTCGATTTCCTCCTGCACCTGGCGGGCCGACACGCCGTGCGGCAGCTCGGTGACCGCGATGCGCCACTGCCCGCGCGCGAGCGGCTCGACCGTCCAGCGCGCGCGCATCGCGATCGAGCCGCGGCCGGTCTCGTAGGCCTGTCTCAGCTCCTCGGGCGGCGAGATGATCTGCCCGCCACCCGGAAAGTCCGGTCCGGGCAGGCGCTCGAGCACGTCGTCGAGCATCGCCTTCGGATGACGGATCACCCACGCGGCCGCCGCGGCGACCTCCCTCAGATTGTGCGGCGGAATGCGGGTGGAGAATCCGACCGGGATGCCGAACGATCCGTTCAGCAGGCCGAAGGGCACGCGCGCCGGCAGCAGCACCGGCTCGTCGAACTTGCCGTCGTAGTTCTTCTGGAAGTCGACCGTGCCCTCGCCGATCTCGGCCAGCATCAGCTCGGCGATGCGCGCGAGCTTGGCCTCGGTGTAGCGGTAGGCGGCGGCGCCGTCGCCGTCGCGCGAGCCGAAGTTGCCCTGGCCGTCGATCAGCGGATAGCGCATCGAGAACGGCTGCGCCATGTGCACCAGCGCCTCGTAGGTCGAAGCGTCGCCGTGCGGATGGTACTTGCCCAGCACCTCGCCCACGTAGCGCGCGGACTTGGCGAAGCCCTGCCCGCCGCCCGGGGTGTCGCCCATGGCGTACAGAATCCGCCGCTGCACGGGCTTGAGGCCGTCGGCCACTTCGGGCAGGGCGCGCGACTTGACCGTCGAGACCGCGTAGCCGAGGTAGGCCTGCGAGGCGTAGCGCTCGATCGGCGCGGCGTCGTCGCCGTTGTCGGGAGTGAAAAGATCCAGCGTCTGCGTGTCGTCCATCGCTTACTCGAAAAGTGGCAGCTGCCTGTCGCACAGCGCGATCGCGAGCTCGACCGCAGCGCGCGCCTGGCCCAGCGTCTCGCAGCGGCCGTTCCTGCCGGCCGCTTCCCAGTCGTAGCGTCCGGTCTCCACCAGGGTGACCTTGCCGAGCTTCCGCTTGCCGAGCCAGTAGGCGTGGCCGCGGTAGCCGCGCTCCCAGAACGGCTTCGGTTTGGAAGTCTTCCTGCGCCTCTTGCTCACACGTCGGCTTCCACGGTCTTCCAATGCTCGCGCATCCAGTTGCGCCGCCCCTCGGCCTCGCCCGCGTCCATCAGCAGCTCGAAGGTCTCGCGCACCTTCTTGATCCGCTCGCGCTCGAGCTGCATGCGAATCAGGCGGCGCGAGTCCGGATTCATGGTGGTCTCCCACAACTGCTCGGGACTCATCTCGCCCAGGCCCTTGAAGCGCGAGATCTCCCAGCTGCCTTCGCGCAGCTGCTCCTTCTTGAGCAGCTCGAGCGCCGCCTCGAGCTCGTCGTCGTCGAGGCAGTAGAGGCGTCGCGCGGGGCGGCCCTTGCCCTGCGGCGGCACCTCGACCTTGTACAGCGGCGGCTGCGCGACGTAAAGGTGTCCGGTCTCGACCAGCTTGGGCGCGTGCATGAAGAAGAACGTGAGCAGCAGCGCCTGGATATGGCCGCCGTCGACGTCGGCGTCGGTCATCACGATCACCTTGCCGTAGCGCAGCCCGGTGAGATCGGGCGCGTCGTCGATGCCGTGCGGATCGACGCCGATCGCGGTCGCGATCGCCTGCAGCTCCTTGTTGGCGAGCACGGTGCGCGAGTCTTTGGACATCGTGTTGAGCACCTTGCCGCGCAGCGGCAGGATGGCCTGGCTGTCCTTGTCGCGCGCCTCCTTGGCCGAGCCGCCGGCCGAGTCGCCCTCGACCAGGAACAGCTCGTTCCTCGAGGTGTCGCCCGAGGCGCAGTCGACCAGCTTGCCCGGCAGCGTCGCGACGCCGGAGGACTTCTTGCGCTCGAACCTCTTGCCGCGCGACAGGCGCGAAAGCGCCTGCTCGATCGCCAGCTCGACGATCTTCCTGCCTTCGTCGGGGTGCGCATTGAGCCACAGCTCGAAGGCGTCGCGCACGCACAGCTCGACCAGCTTCGCGGCGTGGCGCGTGGTGAGCTTTTCCTTGGTCTGGCCGTGGAACTGGGTGCGCACGATGCGCGCCGAGAGCGTGAAGCAGGCGCGCGACCAAAGATCCTCGGCAACGAGCTTGACGCCCTTGGGGCTCAGGCCGCGCGTATCCATGAACGCGCGCAGCGCATCGAAAATCCCGTTGCGAAAGCCCGCCTCGTGCGTGCCGTGCGAGCGGGTCGGGATCAGGTTGACGTGGCTGTCGGCGAAAACCTCGCCGTCGGCGACCCAGCCGATCGCCCACGCGGCGCCTTCGCCCGGCTCGACCTCAGGGATGTCGCTCTGCTCGAAATACCGTTCGCCGGTGAACAGCGGCGCGACGAGCTCGCGGCCGTCGAGCATGAACTCGAAGTACTGCGCCATGCCGCGCGCGTACTTCCAGACTTTGTCTTCCTTGCCCTCCACGCGCAACACCATGGTCAAGCCGGGCAGCAGATAGGCTTTCGAGCGCACCAGGTGCTCGAGCTCGGCCAGCGGGATGTTGGGCGAGTCGAAATACTTCGGGTCGGGCCAGGCGCGCACTGCCGTGCCGCTCCTGCGCTCGCGGATCTTTTCCGACTTCAGCTTCTGCTTCAGCTCCCCGCCTTCGAAAACGATCGTGTGCCGATAGCTGTTGCGATAGACGGTGACCTCGAGCCGCCTGGAGAGCGCGTTGGTCACCGCTACCCCCACCCCGTGCAGGCCGCCTGAGATGTGGTAGACGGCGTCGCCTGAGCGGTCGAACTTGCCGCCCGCATGCAGCATCGTGAACGCGACCTCGACCGCCGGCTTTTTCTCCACCGGGTGCATGTCGACCGGGATGCCGCGGCCCTCGTCCTCGACCTCGATCGAGCCGTCCTTGTAACAGCTGACTGTGATCTTCTTGCCGAAGCCGGCCAGCGCCTCGTCGACCGCGTTGTCGAGCGCCTCCTGCGCGATGTGCAGCGGATGGATGGTGTGGGTGTACATGCCCGGCATGCGGCGCACGGGCTCGAGCCCCTTCAGGGCCTGGATCGAAGAAGCGTCGTAGGTCTGTCTAGCCATGTATCCGGTATCGTTGGCGGCTCGCTAGCCTGTAAATTGTAATCGCTGCCGGCTCACGCCGCGGCGTAGCGCCGCTTGAGCTGCGCCGCGCTCGCGCGTCCCGGCGCCTGCACCGCGACGCCTTCGGCTGCCGCGGCGTCGGCCAGCCCGCGGTCGAGCGTCACCAGCCCCGAGCCGAGCCGCAGCGCGAGCTCCAGGTAGGCCGCATCGTAGGTCGTCAGATCGCGCCGCTCGGCGATCGCGCTCACCATGCGCATGTCGACCGGTACCGGGTCGACCCGCAGCCCGAGCTGTTCGGCGCGGTCAAGCGCATCCAGGCGCGTGTTGCGGTCGATGCGGCGCTTGCGCTCGGCGAACAGCAGCGCGTTGGGGAACTCGAGCCGCCACAGCGCCGGCACCCAGCAATCGGCTTCGCTCAGCAGATCGAATGCGGCGTCGCTGAAAGCGCTGCGCTCGTCCTCCAGAAACCACGCGAGCGTCACTGAGCAGTCGAGCACCAGTTCCATCAGTAGCGCCGCCCCGCCTTGATCAGCTCGGCGATGCTGGCGCCGGGCTTGGCGCCGCGGTCCTTGCCCACGCGCCAGCGCTTGATTTCTTCCACGACTGTGCGCCGGCGCTCGCGCTCGTCGTCTGGCCTCACCGGGACGAGCTGGGCGACCGGCCGTCCACGGCGGGTAATGACGACCGTTTCGCCACCCTCCACGCGGTCCAGCAGCTCGGCCAGCTTGGTCTTCGCCTCGAACGATCCTACCGAAGTCATTCTCGAACAGAAACTCAATGAACTAGACAACCAGTCTATCAGGAACGATCCCAAAAAAAACAAACGGGAATCGCCAATTGTCATGACAGTTTTTTTAGTTTGCGAGTGGACGTCCTGACAAATTCTTTTGACTCGCAGCTGGATTGCTCAGTGCCAACAGACTATGGTTCAACTGTCGTCGATCGGCTACACAATCGGTCTTCAGTCGATTACTCTTCACCCATGCAACTTGAGCTTGCTGCCGCGGCCCTAGCCGGTCTTGCCGAACGCCGGGTGCTGGCGGTGGCGGTGCTGCGCGGGGGTCGCATTGTGTGGGCGAGCCCTGCGCTGCGGGCGATGTTTGGGCT
>JBOIFB010000184.1:0-5928 GCA_050741415.1 Burkholderiales bacterium
CCAGCCGGTGGCGTCGTCCGGGCTCTGCTTCAGGCGCCGGGCGAGCTTGTCCACCATCTCGGCGACCTGCGCCGGCGTGATCGAAGGTCCCTCCTGCCGCAGCACGGGATTCAGCGCCTGGAGGTCGCCGAACTTGAGATAGCCCAGCACCGCGACCAGCGGCAGCGCGATGGCCACCACGAGCGCCGCCCGGCGCGCCGCGCGATTCCGGCCCGGCGCGGCGGCCGCTGCCGGCGCACGGGGCGGGACGTCCTCCAGCAGGCGCCGCTCGATCTCCTGGCGCGCCTCGCGATGCTGCGCCTCGCCCAGAGCGCCTTCGGCGTGCTCGCGCTCGAGCTCGGCCAGCTCGTCGCGGTAGAGCTTGACGTTGATCGCGTCGCGGTCGGTGCCGGCGCCCGGGCCGGACCGGCGCAGCAGCGGACGCAGCACGAGCAGCAGGGCGAGCGCGACGAACAGCGCCGCGATGAGCCAGAACTCGGTCATGCGCGGTCTTCGCCGCCTGCGAGCAGCGCCTCGGCGCGCGAGCGCTGCTCGTCGCTGAGCGATGCCTGCGCGACCCTGGCGCGGCGCCGGCGCAGGTAGACCAACAGCGCGGCCACGCCGCCCAGCAGGAGCGCGAAGGGACCGGCCCACAGCAGCACGGTGGTGGCCTTGAGCGGCGGCTTGTAGAGCACGAAGTCGCCATAGCGATCGACCAGGTACTGCTTGATCTGGTCGTCGCTCCGGCCGGCCTTGATCTGCTCGCGGATTTCGATCCTGAGGTCCTGCGCCAGGTCGGCCTGGGAAACGGCGATGGTCTCGTTCTGGCACACCAGGCAGCGCAGCTGCTGCTCGAGAGTCACGGCGCGCTTCTCGAGCACCGGGTCGTCCGCCGCCGGCACCGCCTGCCTGGCATACAGCGGCGCCGCCGCCAGCAGCGCGGCGCAGAACACGAGCACGTTGCGCATCATCCCTGCAGCTTCTTCACCAGGGGCACGATCTTCGCGTTCAGGATCTCGGGCGTCACCGGCCCGATCTGCTTGTAGCGGATCACTCCCTGCTTGTCGATCACGTAGGTCTCCGGCACGCCGTACACCCCGTAGTCGATGCCGATGCGCCCGTCGCGATCCATGATCGCCATGGTGTACGGGTTGCCGAGCTTGGCGAGCCAGGCGAGCGCGTCCTTGCGGTCGTCCTTGTAGTTCAGGCCGTACACCGGGACGAGGTTGCGCTTGGAAAACTCGACCAGCACGGGGTGCTCCTCGCGGCAGGACACGCACCACGAGGCCCAGACGTTCAGCAGCCACACCTTGCCCAGCATGTCCTTCTGCGAGAACGTGCGCTGCGGGTCCGTGAGCTCGGGCAGCGTGAACGGCGGCGCCGGCTTGCCGATCAGCGGCGACGGCACCTCGCGCGGGTCCAGGCGCAGCCCCACCGCCAGGAAGCCGATCAGGACGATGAAGATGCCGAGCGGGATGAGGAAGCGCTTCATCCGCGCTCGCTCTGCGGCTGCGGCGCGCGCCCCGGGCGCCGCCTGCGCGCGCGGCCCTTGGAGCCCTTGGAACCCTTGGGCTCGGGCTCGGAGGTCTCGGGCCTGTCCCGCCTGCGCTCGGCGACGCGGTAGCGCCGGTCGAGCGCGGCGAGCAGGCCGCCCAGCGCCATCACCACGCAGCCGCCCCAGATCCAGACCACGAACGGCTTGTAGTAGATCCGCACCGTCCACGCCATGGCGCCCACCGGCTCGCCGAGCGAGACGTACAGGTCGCGCGTGAAGCCGGTGTGGATCGAAGCTTCGGTCATCTGCGCTTCCTGGGCGCCGTAGTTGCGCTTCTCCGGATGCAGCACAAAGGCGGTCGCGCCGTCCCTCAGCACGCTGACCGTGCCCCGGGCGGCGACGTAATTCGGCCCGCGCACCTCGCCCACGCCGTCGAAGCGGAAGGTGTAGCCGCCGACCCGCGCGGTGTCGCCCGGGTCCATCTTCAGGTCGCGCTCGACTTCGTAGCTCTTGACCATCGTCACGCCGATCACGAACACGCCGATCCCGGCGTGCGCCAGCAGCATGCCGAGCTGGGCGCGCGGCACGCCGCGCAGGCGCGCGAGCAGGCCCGGGCCCGGCTGGGCGCGCAGCTTCGAAACGAGCGAGGTCGCGGTCGAGGCAAAGACCCAGAACGCGAGCAGCAGGCCGAAGCTGCGCATCGCGCTCCACTCGCCCAGCAGCGCGGGCAGCACGAGCGCGCTCGCGAGGCTCAGGCCGAAGGCCCATTTGAGCCGGCGCGCAAGGCTCGGCAGACTCGCCTCGCGCCAGCGCGCGAGCGGGCCGATCCCCATCAGGAACAGCGCCGGCGCCATGAGCGGCACGAACACCGTGTCGAAGTACGGCGGGCCGACCGAGATCTTGCCCAGGTTGAGCGCATCGAGCGCCAGCGGGTAGAGGGTGCCGAGCAGCACCGCGGCCGCGGCGACCGTAAGCAGCACGTTGTTCATGAGCAGCAGCGTTTCGCGCGAGACCAGCTCGAAGCGGCCGCCCAGGCCGACGCGCGGCGCGCGCCAGGCGAACAGCGTCAGCGAGGCGCCGATCACGAGCGTGAGGAAGGCAAGGATGAAGACCCCGCGCCGCGGGTCGGTCGCGAACGCGTGCACCGAAGTCAGCACCCCGGAGCGCACCAGGAAAGTGCCGAGCAGCGAGAGCGAGAACGCGACGATCGCGAGCAGCACGGTCCAGGCCTTGAAGCCGCCGCGCTTTTCGGTCACCGCGAGCGAATGCAGCAGCGCGGTGCCGACCAGCCAGGGCATGAACGACGCGTTCTCCACCGGGTCCCAGAACCACCAGCCGCCCCAGCCCAGCACGTAGTATGACCATGCGCTGCCGAGCGCGATGCCAAGTGTAAGGAAGCTCCATGCCGCCAGGGTCCAGGGCCGCGTCCAGCGCGCCCAGGCCGCGTCCAGCCGCCCGTCGATCAGGGCCGCGATCGCGAACGCGAACGCGACCGAAAAGCCGACGTAGCCCATGTACAGCATCGGCGGATGGAACACCATGCCCGGGTCCTGCAGCAGCGGGTTCAGGTCGCGCCCCTCGGCGGCCGCAGGCAGCAGGCGCTGGAACGGATCCGAGGTCGCCAGCATGAACAGCAGGAAGCCGATGCTGACGATCGCCATCACGGCCAGGATGCGCGCCACCATCTCGTCCGGCAGCCGGCGGCTGAAGACCGTGACCGCGACCATCCACACGGTCAGTATCTGCACCCACAGCAGGAGCGAGCCTTCGTGGCCGCCCCACACCGCGGCGACCTTGTACTGCAACGGCAGCCGCGAGTTGGAATGCTCGGCGACGTACAACACGGAAAAATCGCTGTGGACGAAGGCCCATGCCAGGCAGCCGAACGCGATCGCGACGAACACGAACTGGCCCTGCGCGGCGGGCCGAGCAACCGCGACAAAGGCCGGGATGCCGCGCGCGGCGCCGATCAGCGGCAGCGTCGCCTGCACCAGCGCGAGCGCGAGCGCGACGATGAGGGCGAAGTGTCCGAGCTCCGGGATCATTTTTTCGGCTCCGGGAGTTGGCCGTGCTGCGCCCTGGCGATCGCCTCGGCCGCTTCCGGCGGCATGTAGTTCTCGTCGTGCTTGGCGAGCACTTCCTGGGCCTGGAAGGTGCCGTCGGGCTCGAGCTTCCCCTGCGCGACCACGCCCTTGCCCTCCTTGAACAGGTCCGGAAGGATGCCTCTGTAGCGCACCGGGATGCTCTTGCCGGTGTCGGTCACCACGAAGCTCACCGTGACGCCGTCGGGCAGACGCTTGAGGCTGCCCTGCTCCACCAGCCCGCCGAGGCGGAACGTCTTGTTGAGCGGCGCTTCCTTGTCCGCCACCTGAGTGGGGCTGTAGAAGAACACCAGGTTGCTGCGGAACGCGTTCAGCACCAGCGCGGCGGTGATGCCGAGCAGCGCCAGCCCGAGCGCGACGTAGATCAGCCGGCGCCGGCGCGGCTTCATGCGCTGCGCTGCGCCAGGCGCGCGCGGCGCGCGAGCAGGATCAGCTCGCCCGCGATGCACGCCACTGCCATCAGGTAGGAGCCCCAGACGTAGAACGCGTACCCGCCCATGTGGATGAAATTGCCGAAGCTGCCCCAGCTCATTCCACGCCTCGCAGTTCCCGCACCCACTGCGCGTCGCGCTCGCGCTCGAGGATGATCGAGCGCACCCGCCGCAGCGCCGCGGCGATGCTGTACATCCAGGCCGCGAGCGCCATCAGCAGCATGCCGGCGAGCATCGTGGCGGCCATCGACGGCGCGCGGGTCAGGCTGACCGAGGCGCCCTGGTGCAGGGTGTTCCACCACGTGACCGAAAAATAGATGATCGGGATGTTGACCACGCCCACGATCGCCAGCACCGCGCCCGCGCGGTCGGCGCGGCGCGGATCGTCGATTGCGTTGGTCAGCGCGATGAAGCCGAAATACAGGAACAGCAGGATCAGCTCGGAGGTCAGGCGCGCGTCCCACACCCACCAGGTGCCCCAGGTCGGCTTGCCCCACAGCGCACCGCTCCACAGCGCGAGGAAGGTGAACATCGCTCCGGTCGGCGCGATCGCGGAGGCCATCATGCCCGACAGGCGCGTGTTGAGGATCAGCCCGAGCGCGGCCCAGCAGGCCATGACCACGTACAGGAACATCGACATCCAGGCCGCGGGCACGTGGAGGAAGATCACGCGGTAGGCCTCGCCCTGCTGGAAGTCGGTCGGCGCGACGAAAAAACTGATGTACAGCCCAGGCAGCGCAAACAGCACCGCGAGCGCCGCAAACCAGGGAATCATCCTGCCCGCGGCGGGGAAAAACGCCTGCGGCGCAGCGAGCCGGAGCAGCCGGTTGCCGTTCGTTTCGCTCTCCAGCCGGTAGCCATTCGACGCCAAATTCGTCCTCTCGATGAATCAATCGTACGCAATCCGCAGCGCCGCGGTCGTGGCCCAGGGAGCGACCACGCACGACATGGCGAGGAACGCGCCGAGCAGCGACAGATGCGGCGCGGCGCTCATTCCCGCCTGCGCCTCGGACACGCCGCCCGCGCCGAAGATCAGCACCGGAATGAAAAGCGGCAGTACCAGCAGCGCCAACAGCACCCCGCCGCCCCGCACCCCGAGCGTCAGGGCCGCGCCCACGCCGCCGATCAGGCTCAGCACGGGCGTACCGATGAGCAACGATAGCGTCAGCACCATCAGCGCATGTTGAGACAAATCAAACTGTACCCCAACCACCGGCGCCAGCAGGGTGACAGGCAACCCCGAGAGCAGCCAGTGGGCAACGAACTTGCCGAGCACGATTACCCCCAGCGGATGTGCGGATATCAGCATCTGCTCCAGGCTGCCGTCGGCATAGTCCGAGGCGAACATGCGCTGCAGCGACAGCAGCGCGGCCAGCAGCGCCGCGACCCACACGATGCCGGGCGCCATCGCGCGCAGCAGGTTAGGCTCGGCGCCCACGCCGAGCGGAAAAAGAGTAACGACGATAACGAAAAATACCAGGTGATTGAGCACGTCGCCGCGCCGGCGCATCGACAATCGCAGGTCGCGGGCGATGATCGCTTTGAGTCCGCCCAGCATGCCGAAGTTCAACCGTCGAGCACGATCGAGAAGCGCGTGCGCGCCGCGATCGTCACTTCCTGGTGGGTGGCCAGGATCACCGCCCCGCCGCGCGCCAGATGGGCGTCGGCCAGCGCCACCACCGTCGCGAGCGCGCGCGTGTCGAGCGCGGCGAAGGGCTCGTCCAGGATCCAGAGCGGGAAGTCGGACGCGAGGCAAAGGCGCGCCAGCGCCACCCTGCGCTTCTGGCCCTGCGAGAGATAGCGCACCGGCAGGCGCGCGCGCCGCGCCAGCCCGATGCGATCGAGCGCCTCGGCGCGCGCTGCGGCGTTCGCCCGCCGCCCGCACAACTCGAGCGAGATCGCGAGGTTCTCGTCGGCGCTG
>JBOIFB010000185.1:0-5861 GCA_050741415.1 Burkholderiales bacterium
AGCCGACCATTCTCGCCACCCTGCCCTCGCAGCTGCTGCGCCTGGGCCGCACCCTGCAGCAGATGGGCCACGACCCGCGCAAGACCTCGATCAAGACCCTGTTCACCGGCGGCGAGCCGGCCGCAGGCATCAAGGCCACGCGCGAACGGCTCGAGGATCTCTGGGGTGCGAAGCTGGTGGAGTTCTACGGCTGCACCGAGGCCGCGCCGCATTCCGGCGGCTACTCCTGCCCCGAGGCGGTGCGCCCGGACGGGCGCATCCAGACCCATCTGATGGAAGACTTTCAGGTCTGGGAGCTGATCGACCCCGACACCGGCAAGCGCGTGCCCGAGGGCGAGCGCGGCATCACGCTGTGCACCAACATGAATTCGGAAAGCTCGTCGCAGCTGCGCTTCGTGGTCGGCGACTACACCGTGTTCGACAGTGCGCGCTGCGCCTGCGGGCGCAGCCACGTGCGCGCGATCGGCGGCTTCCAGGGCCGTGCCGACGACCTCATCAACCTGCGCGCGATCAAGTTCTATCCGTCGGTGCTGGAGGAGGCGGTGCGCTCGGTGGCCGGCGTCGGCGACGAGTACGAGGTGGTGCTCGACACCAACCAGGAGGGCATCGACTTCATGACCGTGCTGGCCGAGCACGCGGACTACCAGAAGCCCGAAGGAGTGGTCGCCGCGCTGCAGAATGCGCTCAGCTCGCGCATCGAGCTGCGCGTCGGGGTCGAGATCCTGCCGCCCGATACGCTGCCGAAGACCGAATTCAAGGCCAAGCGCATCAAGGACCGCAGGCGCAAGGACTGACGGGAACCGCATTGCGAACTGTCCTTGGATTCCTCGGCCGCCAGGCGCGCTGGGCGCTGCCCGCGGGCGTGTTCGCCGGCATCGCGCTGCCCGACCTGGCCGCGCTGCTGCGTCCGCTGGTGACACCCGCGGTGATCGGCACCCTCACCGCGGCGCTGCTGCGGCTGGACTGGGGCCGGATCGCCGACGGGCTGCGGCGTCCCGCCCTGCCGGGCGCGATCGCGCTCTGGCAGCTGGTGGTCTCGCCGCTCGTGGTCTGGCTCGGCACCGCGCTCGCCGGCCTGCCGCCCGACCTGCGGCTGGTGCTGGTGCTGCAGGCGGCCGCGCCGCCGATCGGCTCGGCGGCCGTGTTCGCGCTGATCCTCGGCCTGGACGGTGTGTTTGCGGTGCTGGGCACGGTGGCGGCGACGCTGCTGCTGCCGTTCACCCTGACGCCGCTGGTCGGCCGCCTGCTGCCCGACGCCGGGCTGAACGTCGACCTGGCGGCGTTCTTCGTCCGCGTGACGCTGCTGGTGGCGGCGCCCTTCGTGCTCGCCTGGGGATTGCGGCGCGCCGCGGGGGCGCAACGCCTCGCGCGCAACGACGACCTGCTCGCGGGCGCCAACGTGCTGCTGCTGGTGGTGTTCGCGATCGCGGTCATGGACGGGGTCACGGCGCGCCTGCTGCGCGATCCACTCTATATCGGCAGCCTGCTGCTCGCGGCCTGCGCGGCGACCGCGCTGCTGCACCTCGCGGGCTTCGCGCTCTTTCGCCGCGCCGGCATCGCCGCCGCCTACGGCGCGGCGCTGCTGAGCGGCAACCGCAACATGGGCCTGATGCTGGCGATCACCGCGGGTACGGCGGGGCCGGCGTTTTCGCTCTACGTCGGCATCGCGCAGATCCCGATGTACTTCGCGCCGCTCGCGCTCACCCCTTTCGTGCGGCGCAGCCTACGCTAGCCAAAAGCTCAGCGCACGCTCTTGAGATACGCAATCAGGTCTGCGCGGTCGCGCTCATCCGGCACGCTGTAGTTCATCCGCTGCCCGGGAATCAACGCCTGCGGGTTCGCGAGCCAACGATCGAGCGACTGTTCGTTCCAGACAATGCGCGAGCGCCGCAAGGCCGGGGAATAATCGTAGTCCGGCAGGCTCCCCGCCCTGCGCCCGAATACGCCGCGATGACGCGGCCCCACCCGATTGCGGTCGAGGGAGTGGCAGGCGCTGCAGCGGCTTTGGTACAGCTTCTGGCCTCGAACGGCGTCCGCCGCGGCAGCAGCGCCCGAAAGAGCGCATGCTGCCGCGGCCGATACGGCCACGACTAGTGCCACCAGCCGGGTCATGCCCCGAACGTCAAAGCGGACGTGGGCAGCGGTCGTCCCAGCACGCCGGCGAGCGCGGTCCAGTGCATCGTTTCGTCCGCCGCGACGCGTGCGGCCACTTTCGCCAGATGGCTGTCCTGGAAGGACGGAATCACGCCAAGATAGGCGTTGGTGGCGCCAAGCTCCAGCCGCGCCGCAAGCTTCAGTACGTCCGCCTGGCTCTTGAGCGTGTCGGCTTCCAGGGCCGTGGCGTACTCGCCGAGGGATTTCGCAACCACCGGCTGCCCGCCCATCTTGTCGATGGTGGCAATGAGCGCGTCGCGGTGTCCCTTGTGATGCGACTGGAACAGCAGCGCCACGTTCAGCACCGGCTTTTGCAGCAGGCCGCTCTGCGCGCCAAGCTGATAGGCGTTGATCGCCTCGTGCTCCAGGCCCAGCGCGACGTTCAGGATATCCACGTCCTTCGAGGACATATCCGGTCTCGCCATGGCGGTGCCGCAACCCGCGAGCAGGGTGACCGCAGATGCAGACAGGGTCGCGGTGCCGGAAGCGGCCAGCAGGCGCCGCCGACCGAGATTTACAGTGTTGAGCATTGGTGACTCCTCGTCAGTACAGTCGGTTTGTCGGAACTGCACTGAGAGAACGGCCGGTAGGCCCGATTGGATCTCAGCTCGTAATTTCACCCACCAGAATGATCGGGCCGGTCGGCGCCCCGGTCGGAGATCCGCCGGCCGGCTCGACGGACACGGCGAGCTTTGCACCGGTACGCAATCGCTCGCCCTGACCCGCGGCAAGAACCACGCGTGCATCGAGGGCGCCGAGCACGGCGAGCGAGACCGGCGCACCGCTTCCGGGGGGAAGGAGCCACAACTCGTAGCTTTGGGCCGCACCGGCGATCACCGGCCGTGTCGAGCGCAGCGCCAGGATGCGGCGGTCCTTCGAAAGCGCGGCTTTGATCACCTCCAGTTTGTCGGCCGACCTGAGACGCGCGATTTCGACCAGATCGGCAGACGGTTGCCGCAGCGGCAGCAATGCCTGAATCGAAACCGCCGCCAGCAGCGCGAGGGTGGCCGCGATGGCCCATGCGCGCCACAGACCGAGCCGGCGATGCCATGGCACGGCGTATCGAGCAAGCCCCAGATCCCGGTGCAGCCGCTTCCACAGCGCGCGGGAAGGCTCGATCGCGACATTCTCCGAAAACCGCGGCAGCATGGTGTTCTCCCAATGACGCAGGCGGGTCGCGACCTGCGGCTCGTCGCGCAGCGCACGCTCGAAGCGGCGCCGCGCCGCGCCGCGCAAGGTGCCGAGCAGATACTCTCCGCACAACGCGTCCAGGCGCGGATCTTTTGCCAGCTTCATACCGCGCGCTCCGCGCAGCGCTCCACGCAGTCGCGCAGATTGACGAGGCCACGACGGATCCAGCCCTTGACCGTTCCCAGCGGTCGCTTCAGATGGGCGGCGAGCTCGCTGTGGCTCATGCCGTGCGCGTAGGCGAGCACGAGCGATTGGCGTTCCGCGGCCTGCAATTCAGCCAGGCAATCGCGCAATTTTCGCGACGCGCGCCGAGACTCAAGGCCTTGCTCCGGACCCGAGGTCCAGTCGAATACCGCAGCTACCGTTTGGTCGACCGTTTCGGAGTCAAGGGCATCGACGCGCGATACATCGTGACTCTCAAGCACGTCGATCGCCCGATTACGTACGATCGCCACCATCCAGGCGAGCGCGTGACCGCTCGTCGGATCGAAGCTGGCGGCTGATCGCCAGATGCGCGTGAAGCCGTCGTGCACGACTTCCTCGGCTAGCTCCCGGCGGCGCACGAGTCGCATTGCCACGCCGAGGAGGAGCGAGGCACACCGGCGGTAAAGTGTCTCGAACGCCTCTGCCGAACCGTCATTGCGTCGTGCAATGGTCAGAATGAGATGACTGATTTCGTTATTGTCCAGCATCCGTAGGACTGGTTTCTGCCGTCGACCCGCAGTATACGGTCGACCGTGCGCGACGGATGTCTGGCGCGTGCCGTCTTTGGTGACAATATGGCGTTACTGCGCGAACAGGCTCACGATCAGCTCGCGCAGCACGGCGTCGAGCACGCGCAGCAGGTTGAGATCCAGGTCGGTCACATTCATATTCGTGATTCATATCATGCGTTGCATCAATTTGACAAATATGGATGCGCGCCTCTAGCCTTGCTCTCCCGGAGGAGCCAGATGAATCTGCCCGAGCGTCCCATCACGGTGCTGATTGCCGCGCTTGGCGGCGAAGGCGGCGGTGTGCTTGCCGACTGGATTCTCGCCGCGGCCGGCGCGGAAGGCTACCCGGCGCAGAGCACCTCGATTCCCGGAGTCGCCCAGCGCACCGGCGCGACCACCTACTATCTCGAGATCTATCCCGCGCGTGCCGCGGAGCTCGGCGAGCGGCGCCCGGTCATGACGCTCGCGCCGGCCCCCGGCGACGTAGACGTGCTGATCGCCTCCGAGCTGCTCGAAGCGGCGCGCGCAATGCAGAACGGCTTCGTCACCCCGGACCGCAGCACCCTGATCGCGTCGTCGCACCGGATCTACACCACCGTCGAGAAGATGGCGATGGGCGACGGACGGCTCGACAGCGGGCGCATTCTCGCGGCAGCGCAGACGCTCGCGAGGCGTGCGCTGCTGTTCGACATGCACTCCCTCGCGCGCGAGGCGGGCACCGTGATCAGCGCGGTCATGTTCGGCGCGCTTGCCGGTTCAGGCGCGCTGCCGCTGCCGCGCGCCGCCTGCGAGGCCGCGATCCGCCGCTTCGGCAAAGGCGTCGAGGAAAGCCTGCGCGGCTTCGCCGCCGGCTACGCGGCGGCCGCGGCACCGCCCGAAAGCGCGCGCCGGACCTTTCCGGCCGATGTCCACGCCGTGCTCGAGGCGGGGGCGGCGCGCTGCCGCGACTTCCAGGACGAGGCCTACGCCGAGCTTTACCTCGAGCGACTCGAGCGTTTCGCAACGCCGGAGCGCGAGGGCGGCACCCACGAGCTTACGCGCGAGACCGGGCGCTTCCTCGCGCTGTGGATGTGCTACGAGGACGTGATCCGCGTGGCCGATCTGAAAACGCGGCGCAGCCGCTTCGAGCGGGTGCGCAAGGAGGTGCGGGCCGCGCCCGGCGAACCGCTGCACATTGTCGAATTCCTCAAACCGGGGCTGGAAGAAGTCGCGGCGCTGCTGCCTCGCGGGCTGTCGCGCAAGCTGGTGCGCTGGGCCAGGCGGCGCGGCCTCGCGCAGCGGCTCAACGTGGGCATGCAGGTCAAGACCACCAGCGTGAGCGGCTTTCTCATGCTGCGCTCGCTGGCCTGGCTGCGCCCCTGGCGCCGCATGAGCGCGCGCTACGCCGACGAGCAGGCCCTGATCGAGCGCTGGCTGGCCTCGATCCGCAACGCCGCCCAGGATCCTGCGCTTGCGCTCGAAATCGCGCTTTGCGGAAGGCTGATCAAGGGCTATGGCGACACGCAGCAGCGCGGCAAGGAAAACTTCCTGCGCATCATGGACACACTGGTCGAAAGCGGCACCCTTGCCGACGCCGCCGCGCGCGCAGCAGCGATTCGAGCTGCGCGCGAGGCGGCGCTCGCCGACCCGGAAGGGCGCGGCCTCGAGGGCTCGCTTGCGGCGCACGGCATCGCGCCGCTGCCGCCCAAGGCGAAGCCGATACGATTCATGCGCCGCGCAGCGGCCGCGCGCAAGGCGGCCTGAGCATGGAGCGCCAGTTCACCGAGGAAATCGGGCTGCTCAAGCTCGGCGCGGGAGAAA
>JBOIFB010000186.1:0-5760 GCA_050741415.1 Burkholderiales bacterium
ATATCGGCGTAGGCAAAGTTCGGAAGTCCGGCGAGAGTCAGCGCTCCGCCACCTGCGGCCGTGCGTTGCAGAAAGGTCCGCCGGTCGATTTCATCGTCGAAGAAATTGCCCATGTTCTACGCTCCTGCCGTTGGTTGTCGGTTCGCCGCTTTTGGGCCGATTGGCGCTTTCGTCGCGCTCGTGGTTGTGTCGCTTCCAAAAAGGTACGATAGGACGCCGGGCGTTGGTGCACAAGCTCCAAAGATGCAGTGGAGCGTGCATATTTGCACGGACTGCCCGGGCTGCGGCGCCGCTGCCGCCTTGCATGATATGTTTCACGCCGCGACCGCGCGGACGGCGGAGATGAACAGGTATCCCGCTTTCACTTCGAGCAAGATGTTCGACTGGAACGACCTCACGTACTTTCTCGAAGTGGCGCGTCAGGGGCGGCTTGCCCCCGCCGCCAGGCGCCTGCACGTCGATCACTCCACCGTTGGACGGCGCATCGCCGAGCTTGAGAAGGCGCTCAACGTCAAGTTGTTCGACCGCACCCAAGGCGGTTTTGTGCTGGCCGAGGCCGGGCATCGCCTGGTCGCTTACGCCGAATCGATGGAGAACAACGCGCTGGCGATCGCCGAGAATGCCGGACAGTCGGCCGCACTCGCCGGCACGGTCCGACTGGTGATGATGGAGGGCATCGCCAGCCTCTATTTTGCGTCCCGGCTGATCGGATTCCACGCGCGCCATCCGAACATCATGGTCGAGCTCGTGACCTCGGCTCAGTTGCTGAACCTCATAAAGCGCGAAGCGGACGTGAGTTTGAGTTTCGACTGCCCGAGCGGCTCGCGGCTGATCGTGCGCAAGATCGGGCAATTCAAACTCAATCTATATGGCGCACAGTCCTATCTGCAGCGGCAGGGCGTGCCGAAATCGATTGCGGATCTCGAAAATCACGTGTTCGTCGACTACATCGAGGACCTGGTGCAGATACCCGCAGTGCGCTGGCTGCACGATGCGATTCAGCACCCGCACGTGGTGTTCCGCAGCAGCAGCATGATTGCGCAGCAGAACGCCGCGGCGGCCGGCTTAGGTCTGGTGGTGCTGCCCGCGTTCGCCGTGACACGCAATTCGCGCCTCAAACCGCTGCTTGTCCATCAACTCTCGATCAAGCGCGATCTTTGGCTGTCGGTGCACGAGGATCTGCGGCAGCTCGCCCGGGTCAAGGCGCTGACGACCTTCATTACCGAAACGATCGGGCAAGACCGGGAATTTCTCGAAGAACGCAAGACCTAACGCTTCCCTTGCGGTTCGGCAGGCCGAAGATGATCGACACAGGCTGAGCGCGCTCAGACCGTACGCCAGCGGCTATCCGCTTGTCCCCGAAAATCCGAAACCGGCACCACGTGCCGATCCATATGCAGCTCGCCGGGCGTGATTCCGAGCGCGAGGCCGACGAGCTGCGGCAGATGGACGATCGGCATGCCCAGAGGCGTTCGCAGGTCCTTTTCCATCTCCGGCTGAAACGTGTCCAGCACCGTATGGCACAAGGGGCAGGGCGTGACGATTGCACCGATGCCCTTGTCCCTCGCATTCTGCAGGTGTTTGCCGACCAGCTTGATAGCGACCGTCTCCTCGCTCGCCGCCGTATGGAAGCCGCAGCACTCGGTGCGGCCCGAGTAGTCGATCGAGTTGCAGCCGAGAATGTCGTTCAGCTTCTCCAGCGCCCGATTATTCCTCGAGTCGAAAAAACCGTAGTGCCCCGGCGGGCGGGTGAGGTGGCAGCCGTAGAAGGCGCCGACGTTCACGCCGCTGAGCGGCCGCCTGACCAGGCGGCGCAGCGCTTCTTCGCCGATGTCCTCCAGCAGCACCCAGAGGAAATGCTTGACCACCACGTTGCCCTGGTAGCGCAGTCCTTCCCCGGCCAGCGCTTCGTTCACCCGCGCAAGCGCCGCCTGGTCCTCGTCCAGCATCTGGATCACATCCAGAAAATTGAGCGTGCAGGTGTTGCAGATGGTCATGAGCGGCAGACCATCCCGCTCCGCCATGGCGAGAATGCGGGCATTGAGCGCGAGAAACAGCTCGGGTTGGACCGCGCGGATCTCGCGGCTCCCGGTGCAGGTGGTCGAGCGGTATTCCAGCAGTTCCATGCCGAGCTTCCGTGCAACGAGCTGCGTGCTGGCGTTCAGCTCCGAGCAGGTGCTTTGCGCCGAGCATCCGGGGAAATAGGCGAGTTTCATGAGCTCCTCAGGAAGGCGCGGAACAGCCGCCGCACGTTGCGGATGCCGCTGATGGGCCGGCCGAAGAAGGTGCGCAATGGATTGATTTTTCGTGTGGCAAGCAGGGAAAGCACTCTGCGCAGTCGCGCCGCGGCGCGCAGCCCCTGGACGCGAAGTATCAGCTCCGACGGATCGATGCGGCCGCGCCGCCGCACGATGCCGAGGAAAACGTGCTGGTGACGCGGCTTTGTGCGCGATTTTCGGTACACCATCGCCTTCAGCGGCTCGATGACGCGCGAAACGATCGGGATGCTGGCGGGGCAGACTTCTTCGCAGCGGTAGCAGGAGACGCAGCTGAAGATGGCGGCCTGCTCGATCAGCTCGCGCGAGCGATCGCGCGCATCGCGCGGATCGAGTGCCGCCTGCGCGATTTGCACCAACGGCGCCGGGCCGGCGAAATTGGTGACGTCGCCCAGCCCGACTACTGGGCAGGCGGAGTAGCAGGCGGCACAGCTGATGCAGTCGAGCGCCTTGGAAGAAAGCCTCATCTCGCGATGGCTCAAGGGCTCGGGAAAGCCGGGATAGGCCGCTTCGCGCTCGATCCAGGGTTTCAGGCCGAGTACGCGTTTTTCGTAAGGCGAGCGGTCCACCGTAAGGTCGCGGATCACCGGCAGATTGCGCAGCGGCTCGATGGTCATCTCGGGCTCCGCAGCTGCCCAGCACGCGAGTATTTCGCGGCCATTCACGCGCATCGCGCACGTGCCGCACATCTTGGAGCCGCAGTACCAGCGATAGCTCAAATCCGATTCGAGCTCCTCCGAGATGTAGATGAGGACATCCAGCACCCGCATCCATTTCTGATAGGGCACTTTGAACGTTTCGTAGCGCGGCTGGTCGTTCGGGTCGCCGGGTGTCGAGCGGCGAACGTGCGCCGTGAGGGTGTCGCCTACCCGCACATTGTCGAGCTTCGCCCGAAGGGTATCGAGATTCTCGACCTGGCCGAGCCGGCGCGCGTCCATGGCTACCAAGTCACCGAGAGGTTATCCATGCGCGCGAACTCCGGCCGCCAATACGGCAGGGCGTAGGGTCGCGTTTTGAACTCGAACTCGCCTGGAGCCGTGGGCACGAGGATGTTCTGCGCAAGCCAGTTCTCGTTGTCCATCTCCGGATAGTCGGTGCGGATGAAGGGGCCGCGGCTTTCTTTCCGGTTGAGCGCGGAATGCACTGTCAGCGCGCAGGCGTCGATCATGTTGGCGGCATCGAGCGCATCGAGCCAGCCGTGGTTGCACGACCTGGTCAGGTTGGTCAGGCCCATCGCCGGCAGCACGCGGACCCGAATATCCTCGAGCAGCTCGAGCGCGCGGCGCATGCCGGCCTCGTTCTTCTCGACGCCCAGGTGGTCCCACATCAATTGCCGGATCATCTTCTTCACCCGCACTGGCGGAGTGCCGTTCGCCGGCAGGGGTCGCAGCAGGTTCTGCACGCGCTTGCGCTCTTGTTCCAGCTTTTCCTGGGGGAGGGTCGAGTAGGGTCGGTCCCGCACGTGGTCCGCCACCGAATCGGCGGCCACCTTGCCGTCATAGGTGACCAGCGCGATCAGCCCATTACTGTGGCCGCCGACCCCGCCGGCGACATAGAGCCCCGGCACGGTGGAGGCCATCGTCGCGGGATCGACCAGCAGCCCGCCCTGCCGGTAATGCGCGGAGACTGCCGTCTCAACCAGCTCGCTGCCGACATCGAGCCCGAGCTGCTTGAAGAGCTTCGCGTACGTGGTGTAGGCCTCGACTTCTGCCGGATCGACATGGTCGAAGCCCGAGAAGTAGCCGCCGTCGTAGCGCGCCTTTCCGGCCCGTACCTGCTTCACGAGGTGCTTCAGCTGTACCGTATAGGGGCCGAAGGCCAGCGGATCGTCTTCCTGCTGGTTGAAGAACACCTCGCCCTGCGCGTTGACGTTGCGCGCCGATTTCCACGAGCCCAGCATCGGGTTGGGGTAGACCTGCATGCGCTGCCAGTTCCCCGGATAGCGGACGTCGTTAGTGTGCCACCACTGCATTTCCAGGTTTACGAGCTGCGCGCCGACGCGGTAGGCAAGCGCGATGCCGTCGGCGGACATCTCGCGCGTGCCGGTGGAGCGCAAGTGCAGTCGGTCGGCGTACCCCGTCGCGAGTACGACCGCCTTGGCGAGCACCGAAAAGGGTTCGCCGGTCGCAATGTCGAGCGCCACCACGCCGCAGACTTCGCCGGCGTCGTCCTGCAGCAGGGCGGTGACCACGGCTTCTTCGAGCATCGGGATGCCGGCGCGCAGCAGCTGCTTGCGCCGCAGGTCCATGAAGGGCACGCCCGAGTTACCCTGGACGTTAGCCGCGATGCTGCGGATGCGCCCGGGACTGGTCACCATGTTGCCGGCGTCGTCCCGGCGGAAGTAAAGTCCCGCCTCCTCGAGCTCCGGGTAATAGGACTCGGCGATCCATTGGCCGCAGCGCTTGGCGTACTCCTGGTCGATGAGGAACTGGTTGTGATACCTGACCAGGAACTCGGCGGTGTCGCGCGCGTTGCCCTCCGTGTTGCCGAGGATGCGGCCCGAGATCACCAGGTTGCCGGCGAAGATCGAAGCGCCGCTCTTGCCGACCAGCCCCTTAGACAAGACCAGCGGCGCGACACCGTGGCGGTGCAGGCAAAGCGCCGCATAGGTCCCCGCGGCCCCGCCCCCTATGACCAGCGCTTCGGCTTTCAGCTGTCTCATGTCGCCGACTATGATAAGGCAGCTGCACGCAATCGGACCGAAGGCAGCGCGCGCATTTCTGCAATTAGGCGTGCATCAACGCCTTGGGATGAGATGCTCGTTTTTCATGATGTTCGATTAGAACGACCTGAGATACTTCCCGGCATTGGCTTGGCGGGAGCGGCTGGCTTCGGCGACTGGGTCCGCGCGCTCGGCGCTCAGCACGCCGCGTACCACGTCGGGCGAGTCATGGCCGTGCGCTTGCAGGCACCTCGCGCCGAAGAAGCGTTCGCTCATCTCGGTGATCACCAAGGTGCACGCATGACCGAGCGCGGCCTTGGCGGCGATGCGGCCCTCGGTGAAGGACCCCGAGGAGACCATGCTAGGTATTACGCTTACGGCTGTTTAGGCGTCTTGTATTCGACTTCCTTCTGGAACGGTTTCCAGACAGTTTCGTAACCGACAAATCCCTTTTCGTTCGGCGCCATCTGACGCGTCGTAAAAAAACGCGTTTTGCCGTCAGGAACTTTAGCGGTGGGTTTCTTTTCCTCGCTCATAGGTCACCTCTTTAAATGGGTCTCATGAGTGACGGGTCGATATCCGCGTCCGCAACGATCGCCCCTCCCGCTCTTGTCTCTTCAGCAGTTGCGTCGCGCACGGTAAGTATCTCGAGCGTAAAGACGACTCCTCTGCCGCAAAGCGGATTGTTGCCATCGACGGTCAGTTTCACGTCGTCCATCGACGTCACGATAAAGCAGCGGGTCTGGCCTTGGTCGTTTTCCATGAGGACGGAGTTGCCGATTCGCCGATACTCTTCGGGGACGTTCTCGATATGATCGGTAA
>JBOIFB010000187.1:0-5650 GCA_050741415.1 Burkholderiales bacterium
GGGTACGAGATCGAGCGTCATGGTCGTCTCCTAACGGGCGCCCGCCGCGCCGGAAAGCGGCCGCGCCGACGTGCCGGCGGGCACATCCGGCCCGGGCTCGGCATCGGCCTGGAAGCCCGTGCGCACCAGCCGCGCCATGAAGTACAGCCCGGCGCCGAAGATCGCCACATAGGAAACGACATACACCAGGAGCGAGATCGCGACGTCGCTCGTGGTCAGGGCGGGGGTCACCGCGTCGCGGGTGCGCAGCAGCCCGTACACCACCCAGGGCTGCCGCCCGACTTCGGTCGTCACCCATCCCGCCAGCACCGCGATGAAACCGAGCGGCGCAGCCAGCACGCACAAGCGCTGAAAACCTCGCGCGCGCGCCAGGCGGCGGCGCCGCCACAGCACCAGCCCGGCGCACGTCATGCCGAGCATGAGCAGCCCGATGCCCACCATAAGCCGGAACGAGAAGAAGGGAATCGCCACGGGCGGCCGGTCCTCGGGTTTCCAGTCCTTCAGCCCGGGCACCACGCCGTTCACGTCATGCCGAAGGATGAGCGAGCCGAAGGCCGGGATCCGGATTTCGAAGCGGTTGCGCTCGGCGGCCTCGTCCGGCCAGGCGAACAGCAGCAGCGGCATGCGCGCCCGTGTCTGCCAGTTCGCTTCCATCGCGGCGACCTTCGCCGGCTGGTGCGCGAGGGTATTGAGGCCGTGAAGATCGCCGATGAAGATTTGCAGCGGCACGAGGATCGCCAGCAGACCGAAGCCCATCTTCTGCATGGTGAGGCTCTCCTCGGCGTGGCGCGCGCGGCGCAGGTGGTACGCCGCCACGCCGATCACCACGAATGCGGTGGTGATGAAAAACGCCACGACGGTGTGCGTCAGGCGATAGAGCGAGGACGGATTGAAGACGATCTGCAGCCAGTCCCGGGGCACGAAACGTCCGTCGACGATCGCGTAGCCGGCCGGGGTCTGCATCCAGCTGTTCGCGGCCAGAATCCAGAAAGCCGACAGCAGCGTGCCCGAAGCGACCATCACCGCCGCGAAAAAATGCACCCACGAGGGCACGCGCTCGCGCCCGAACAGCAGCACCCCCAGGAATCCGGCTTCAAGGAAGAACGCGGTCAGGACCTCATAGGCCATCAGGGGGCCGACGATGTCCGCGGTGAGATACGAGTACCGGCTCCAGTTGGTGCCGAACTGGAACGACATCACGATCCCGGAGACCACGCCCATGCCGAACGACACCGCGAAGATGCGCAACCAGAACTTCGACAGGCGCTGGAAAACCGGCCGGCGGGTGAAGAAGTACGCCCCTTCGAGCACCGCGATGTAGGACGCGAGCCCTACTGTGAACGCCGGCAGCAGAATGTGCAGCGAGATGACCCAGGCGAACTGCAGCCGCGACAGCAGCAAGGCATTGATCATGCGCGTTACCTCAAGGTATCGCCAAAACCTGGCGCAGTGTACCCTGCGGCTCGCAAGAAGCGGCCCATTTACGGCTGCCGCATCGAAGTCACCGTTTTATCTTGCCGGAGATCGCCCCGGTCGCTCAAGCTTCCGCTCCGTAACGCGGGCATGCGCAGCAGCCCTCCCGGGCAGTTGCAGCGTGGATGCTGCGCCCGAGTCGAGCACGCAAACCGCAGTCCTATCGGCAGAGTTGCCTCGGATCGGCCACTCCGCGTTGCATAGCCGGAAGCGCGGCTTCGGGCCGACGACATCGCGCAGCGCCGCCGTGTAAGCCTCGACCGTGCCGACGTCGCGCCAGTAGGCGGGTTCCTCCCAGGGCTCGACGCCGGGCACCCTGTTGGTCGCAAAGTCGTACGCGTAGGTCCGATGGCTTTGCGCGAAGCGTGGCAGCAGGTGCTGGCCGAAGTCATGCTCGCCGGCCGCGTTCGCCTGGCGCAGCCCCGCGATCAGCACCTCCGGCCTGAAGAGGTAATTTCCCATCGAGGCATAGGCGCGGTCGGGAGTGAGCGGCATTTCATCGGGACGCTCGGGCTTTTCGTGGAACTCGCGTACGCGCCCCTCCGCATCGGCGCCGATGATCCCGAAGGACGATGCCTTCTCGACCGGGACCGGGACCGCAGCGACGGTGACGTCCGCATCGCGCAGCTCGTGGAAATCAATCATTTGCCGGACGTCCATGCGATAGACGTGATCCGCCGCGAACACGGCTACCAGGTCCGGCTGGTGCCGATCGATCAGATGAAGGTTCTGATAGACCGCATCCGCAGTGCCTTTATAGCCGTGGGGTTCGCTTCTCCTCCTGGGAAGGAGAATCTCCAGCGAGCGCCCCCCGTCGAGTGAAGACAGGCCCCAGCGCGTACTGAGGTGCTGGATCAGGGACTGCGGCTTGTATTGCGCGAGGAGGTAAATCGGCGAAATCCGCGAGTTGACGAGATTGCTCAGGACGAAATCCACGATGCGATGCCCTCCGGCAAAGGGCAAAGCCGGTTTCGCATGCTCGTCCGTCAGCGGACGCAGGCGCGTGCCCCGTCCGCCTGCGAGCACGATCGCAATGACCCTGCTTGATGTGGTCACCACCTCTCCCTGGCTGAAAGCGTGTCCATATCGAACGAGCGACGGCGCCGCAGGTTCGGGTTACGCGGGCGATAAAGTTGGCCGCTGGGCCAGTACCCAGATCGCGCCGCCGTCTATAAGCACACCCAGAATGATCTGGTTCCACGTTGCAACGGCCTCAGTTTGGTAAAACTGAAGCGCGAAAGGCGCCGCGATCAGCCACAGCCCAAGCGCGAGATTGACCCATTCTTCCCATTTCTCGGGAACCACGAGCGCCGAGATCGCGAATACCGTGACCGCGGCGCCAAGGACCGACGAGTTCCAGGCCGCAACGCCGCTCGGCGGGTGGTAGATGAGGAAATAGGGAGCGAAGAAAAGCCACAGCCCGAAAACAAGCATGGCCCAGTCCTGCCAGCGCTTCTCTGTCATGGCGATCTTCTTCAACGTTCTCTAATCGCCTCAACCCGGCATCAGGATATGCGCTTGAGGTGGTTGGCGTCGGTGTGGTGGAGCAGTCCCCTGCCCTTGATCTCGAGCTGGGTGTCTTGCTCGTAATCGAAGCTGCCGTCGCGGTTCAGCTTGAGCTTGAGGATGTAGCGTACGACCTTGAAGTTTTCGACCAGGTAGGGGTTTTGACAGATGCCGTAGGTCTGCGATCCCGCTTCCGCCACAAGCTCGAAATTTGTCGCGTCCGGTTCCGCCGTACCGCCGGCGTTGATGACGATACCGCGCGGCACGGCGAACGAGTTCAGTACCATCTTGGTGGCGGCGTCCCAAACCCAGTAGCCCCTTTGCGCGTGGAAGGCCTCTCGAGCGTTCTTGCCCGCCGTGGATGGAGCTCCGCGCCAGGCATTGGTATCGCAGACCACCTGGCGCAGCTTCTGATCATGGTTTTCCGCCGCCGGGCTTACCAGTTCAAAAACCCAGCGCTCGCGATAGCTCCTTTCGGTGTCGGTCGTCATCCGGTCAGGTTTGCCCGGCGAGACGTCCGTGCCGTCGTTTCCCTCCCAAACACCGATCAGACCGGCCAGAGGGCCAAGGCCAACCAGGTTGGCGCCGATTTCCTGATGATTGCCCATATTGCTTCCTTTTGACTGATGCATGCTTCATCGAGCGCGGCGACTCGCACCGCGGTGCCGATAGATGCGCTCGCAGAAGTCTGATGTCGGATCATTCGCCGCGGAACCGGGAAACTCGGACACCCTTTGTGAGGGATCCTTGACACTCGAATTCACGCCGGGATTTCCCGCGGCGGCGAGCTCGACGCTGCAGAAGGCTGCCGGCGTTTACTCGAGCTGCGTCAACCCGTGCTGGATGGCGAATTTGACCAGACTGGGCAGGTCGGCAATATCCAGCTTGCGCATCATCCGGCTGCGGTAGGTATCCACCGTCTTCGGCGACAGAAACAGCGCCGCCGCGATCTGGGCGCTCGTATTTCCCTCCGCCACCAGCTGCAGGATCTGCCGCTCGCGGCGGCTGAGGCTTTCCAGGGGACTCGTCTGGCGGCGCTCGGCGATGTAGTCGTCCACCACGGTGGCGGTGATCCTGCGGCCCAGATAGCGCAGACCCTCATGCACCGCGCGCACGGCGTCTACCACCTCGCTGCCGGCGGAATCCTTCAGCAAATAGCCGCGCGCTCCCGCCTGCAGCGCGCGGAAAATGTGCTCCGTGCTCGAGTGCATCGACAGGATCAGCACTCGCGTCGAGGGGCACGCGTCGTGCATCAACTGCGTCGCCTCGATCCCGTTCAATTCCGGCATGGCGATATCCATGACCACCACGTCCGGCTGCAGTTGCTTTGTCCGGCGCAGGGCTTCGCGTCCGTTCGCGGCATCTCCCACCACCTCGATGTCCTGCTGCGCCTGCAGCAGGGCGCGCAGGCCGTCTCGCACCACCGCATGGTCGTCCGCCAGCAGCACTCTGATCACGGCGCATTGCCCTTCAAGGTGACGACGACTTGCGTCCCGCGCCCGGGCGCCGATTGAACGTCGAATTTCGCGCCCACCGCCGCTGCCCGCTCGCGCATGATCTTCAACCCCCAGCCATGGTCGCCGACGGGCCGATGAGGAACCGCCGGGTCGAACCCGCTGCCATCATCCGCGATGCCGAGGCAGATGTCCCGAGGCGTGGTTGCCAGCGTCATCGTGACCCCCCGGGCCTGAGCGTGCTTGGCGATGTTCGCGAGCGCCTCCTGGGCAATGCGAAACAACGCCTCTTCCGTACGCGGGGGCAGCCGGCGCGCCGGCCCCTGCTCGTTCACCGCCACTCCTACGCCCGTGCGCTCGGTGAATTGTTCAGCGTACCAGCGCAGCGCGGGCGTCAATCCGTAATCGCCCAACACCGCGGGACTCAACTCGGTCATCACATTCCGGATGCTGCCGATCGTCTCCTCCACCAGCGTCAGCGAATCCTCCAGCCGCGCGTTGTCTTGCGCCGCGCGCGTCGGCGCCGATGAGTTCTTCGGCGTTTGCATGATATGCAAGTTGATGCTCAGCGCCGTCAGCTTCTGTCCGACCAGGTCGTGAAGCTGATTGGCGAGCGCGCGCCGCTCGGATTCCTGTACCTCGACCAGCATTCGGGAAAGTTTGGCCGCTTCGAGCTCGTCGATTTGAGCTTTGATCAGCCGCACCCGGGCTTCGTTGGTGCGTACCGAATTTATCCAGAGATCCAGCAGCGCTGCCATGATCAGCATTGACACGACGGCGAGCACCCGGTTGATGAAGAATGGATCTCGCGGCGTAAACGGGCCCGGTACGATTTGCAGGGCGTATATAACGAAGGTCACAACGATGAGCAAGGCTGTGAGGACCCACAGCAGCCGTCGGTTGCGCGCGGCGCCGGCAAGCATTAAAGGCAGGCCATAGATCACGGCCACGTTGAGCTCGTTCCAGGTGGAGAGATCTACGAGGACCAGGCCGAGCGCAACCGCGATCGCTGCAGCATCGAGCACACGGTGGCGATCACGGAACGGCAACTGAATCATTTCCGGCGTAAGGGCTGAGCTCTCGCCAGCCGGGAGAAATACGCCGTTCGCCATCGCGAAAGTCTCCAGGAAATCCGACAGGATCTGTCATGGAAACCCGACAGCGAACGGGAATTGATAAAGCTAGGCTGAGGCAGTCGAGTCACCGCTCGCACATCC
>JBOIFB010000188.1:0-5628 GCA_050741415.1 Burkholderiales bacterium
GTGCGCGAGCGCCTGCAGGCCCGCGTCGCTCAAGGGATAGACCGCATCCGGCATCGCGGCGACGCCGCCACCGCGGCGCGCGCCCGACTTGAAGTCGCGCAGCGCCTTGAGCAGGTAGGGCTCGCGCTGGCCCGCGACACGCGCCACCGCGTCCTTGCCGACGAAGCCGTCCTGGTGGCAGTTCGCGCAACGGTTCGCGATCGCGAGCTGCTCGCCGGCCTCGGTCAGGTCGGGCCGGTCGTCCTTGCCCAGCGCGAGCGCAGGCGGCGGCAGCGACGAGAGATAGGCGCCGAGGTTGCGGATATCGGAATTGGTGAGGCCGGCGGCGATCGGCGTCATCACCGGATCTTTGCGCGTCTCGGTGCGGAAGTACACGAGTTGCCACTGGAGAAAATTGTCGGGCTGGGCGTCGAGCAAGGGCACTACCATGCCCTGCGGCGCCGAACCGGGGCCGTGGCATGCGAGGCAGGGCTCGAATTTCGCCTTCCCCGCAGCGGGATCGGCCGCGCCCGCGGCGGCGGCGACCGATAGCGCCGCCGCCGCGAGAGCTGTCCGTACTCGTACTAGCTTGCCAATACGCAGGGCCTACTTTCCGTAGCTGATGCGATAGATCGCGTTGGCCCAGTCGTCGGAGATCAGCAGCGCACCGTCGGGGGCGACGATCACATCGGCCGGACGGCCGTGGAAGTCCTGCTTGCCCTTGAGCCAGCCCGAGGCGAACACCTCCTGCTTGGCGTGCTTGCCTTTCGGATCGACGATGATGCGCTCGATGCGCGCGCCCTGGTAGACGTGCCGGTCCCACGAGCCGTGCTCGGCGAGGAAGATATTGTTCCTGTATTTCGCCGGGAACATCTTGCCGGTGTAGAACTTCATCCCCAGCGGCGCCACGTGCGCGCCGAGGTTCAGCACCGGAGGCGTGAACTCGGAGCACTTGTGGCCCATGGCGAACTTCGGATCCGGGATGTTGCCCTGATGGCAGTACGGGTAGCCGAAGTGCTCGCCCATGCGCGTGACGTGGTTCAGCTTGTCGCTCGGCGTGTTGTCGCTCAGCCAATCGCGCGCGTTCTCCGAGAACCAGAAATCGCCGGTGCGCGGGTCGATGTCGCCGCCGACGCTGTTGCGCACGCCCAGCGCCCTGACCTCGGCGAGCCCGTTCTCCGGATTGATGCGCCGGATCTGCGAATTTCCCGGAGGCGGGAGGCCGATGTTGAATGGGGGGCCGATCGGTACCCACAGCCAGCCGTCCTTGTCGAACGTCAGGTACTTCCAGCCGTGCGCCATGTACGACGGCAAATCGTCGTACACCACTTCCGGCGCAGGCATGTTGTCGAGGTTTGCTTCGGTGTTCGGGTACTTGTAGATCTTGTCGATGTCGGCCACGTACAGCGCGCCGTCGCGGAATGCGATGCCGGTCGGCATCTTCAGGCCCTTGAGGATGACCTTGACCTGCTTGCTGCCCTCGGGGCCCGTGATGGCGTAGACGTTTCCGACGCCGAACGCGCCGACGAAAAGCGTGCCCTTGTTGCCCCAGGCCATCTGGCGCGCGCTCGGGACGTCGCTCGCCCACAGGCTGATGTGGAAGCCCTTCGGCAGCTTGATATTTTTCAGCGTGGCCTGGATCTCTTCCATCGGCACGCCGGTGGCGGGTGGAGCTTTGGGGGCGAGGCCCTTTTGCGTCTCGGTTTCATCGCCCAGGAACCAGTCCGCGGGCGGATGTTCCCAGAATGTCTTCTTGCTTGAATCGTAGTGCTTGAGACCCTGCGCCTGAGCGCCGGGAACTGCGAACGTTGCGGCGGCGAGCACAACGGCGCCGAGCAACGTCTTCGAATTGCGTAACACGATGATGCCTCCTCTAATGGGACTATCTAGCCAACAGTTCGAATGTTTTTATAGGGCTGTCGCCCTCCCTGCGGATGCGCGCAGATTAGGCTCCGTCGCTTTGAAATTGTCAACGACGAGAACTGGAAACGTGTACGAACTCGCTCAAATTTTGCTGAAATCGCCGCTGCGGCCCAATCCGGACGCCAAGCACCCGGCGCCGGCGGCCCCTCCGGCCGCTGCACCTCGATATTGATTTTGTGGACAGCGTTTCGCGCGTCAGCGTCCGGCTGGCCCCTGCCGTCCAGATCCGTCGCGCGCGCCATGATCGAGTACGCTCCCCGTCCGTGCTGATTTCAACGAACGCGATCCGGCGCATGCCCCAGGCCCAACCCCGGATGTGAATTTGGCCGCTCGGCACTTTTGCGTTCGCGGCCGGACTGATAATGAGCGCCTCCGGCGGCACCTCCCATACGGCAGCTGTTCCGCGCGAAGCACCCCGCCGGAGCGCACGCGTTCCAGCGGCAAGTCCATCACATAGGAGTCGGCCCGCCAGTCCTGGTAGGCGCCGTGATCGGGCCCGTAACGAATACATCGGAATTCGGCGTGATGTCCGTGCTCAGCTTGTGCGCCGGGACTCGATGCCGATAGGTCGTCGCGGAGTCCATGACATGAACGGGACGCCACTGTTCGCCGGACCAGACGTCTTTGCTCATATCGCGCCCTCCCGGTGGCCCTTCTTCCCGCGGGCGAAGACGAAGATAGCACTTGCGGGGCTGTGCGGGGGGCTGCAGCGCCTGGAAGCCTTTATACTCACATTCTGCGCCGGCCACTTTCGTCGCTCCCACCGCCGCGCTGTCTTCTTAAGATGCGAGCGCCTTGACCAAAGAATCCTGTTTCGGCTACGAAGAACTCCTCGCCTGCGGGCGCGGCAAGATGTTCGGTGCCGGCAATGCGCAGCTGCCCCTGCCGCCGATGCTGATGTTCGACCGCATCACCGACATCAACGAAACGGGCGGCGCCTACGGCAAGGGAGAAATCGTCGCCGAACTTGATGTGCGGCCGGAGCTCTGGTTCTTCGGCTGCCATTTCCAGGGCGATCCGGTGATGCCCGGCTGCCTGGGGTTGGATGCGATGTGGCAATTGGTTGGCTTTTATTTGGGCTGGATGGGAGGCAAGGGGCGCGGGCGCGCGCTGGGCTGCGGCGAGGTCAAGTTCAGCGGCCAGGTGTTGCCGAGCGCGAAAAAAGTCACCTACCGCATCAGCATGAAGCGCGTGATCCTGCGCAAACTGGTGATGGGTATCGCCGACGCCGCGATGGAGGTCGACGGTCGCGAAATCTATGCGGGCAAGACCCTGCAGGTGGGGTTGTTCATCTCCACGGACGGGTTTTAGGGAGGATCACATGCGTCGCGTCGTCGTGACCGGATTGGGCATCGTTTCCAGCATCGGTACCGACGCGGGCGAGGTACTGGCTTCGCTGCGCGAGGGCCGCAGCGGTATCGAATTCGCGTCCGAATACCAGCGATTGGGTTTTCGCTCGCAGGTGCACGGCCCGGTACGGGTCAAGCCCGCGGAACTGATCGATCGCAAGCTGCTGCGCTTCATGGGCGACGCGGCGGCTTTCACTTATATTGCAATGACTCAGGCGATCGCCGACGCGGGGTTGCCCGCGGACATGGTGTCGCACGAGCGCACCGGGCTGATCGTCGGATCGGGCGGAGGTTCGCCGGAAAATCAGGTCGAAGCCGCCGACCTGATGCGCGCCAAGGGCGTGAAGCGCGTCGGGCCCTACATGGTGCCGCGCTGCATGTCGAGCACCACTTCGGCCTGCCTCGCCACACCGTTTCACATCCGCGGCATGAACTACTCCATCAGCTCGGCCTGTTCCACCAGCGCGCATTGCATCGGCAACGCGTTCGAGCAGATCCAGTGGGACAAGCAGGACATCGTCTTCGCCGGCGGCGGCGAGGAGGTGCATCCGTATCTGTCCATGCTGTTCGACGCGATGGGCGCGCTGTCCTCGAAGTACAACGACACCCCGGCGCGCGCTTCGCGCGCCTACGACGCCGATCGCGACGGTTTCGTCGTCTCCGGCGGCGGCGGCGTGGTGGTGCTGGAGGAACTGGAGCACGCGAGGGCGCGCGGCGGGAAGATCTACGCCGAGCTCGTGGGCTACGGCGCAAGCTCCGACGGCTACGACATGGTGCAGCCTTCGGGCGAGGGCGCGGTGCGCTGCATGCGCACGGCGCTGGCCGGCGTGGATACGCCGGTGGACTATCTCAACACCCACGGCACCAGTACTCTGGTCGGCGACCCCAAGGAACTCGAAGCGGTGCGCGAAGTCTTCGCCGATAAAATGCCGCTGATCAGCTCGACCAAATCGCTTACCGGGCATGCGCAGGGCGCGGCCGGAGTCACCGAGGCGATCTATTCGCTGCTGATGCTGCAGCACGACTTCGTCTGCGTTTCGGCCAACATCGAGAATCTCGACCCTGCCGGGGAGGGCATGCCCATCGTGCGCGAACGCGTCGACAACGCCGGACTCAACACCGTCATGTCGAACAGTTTCGGCTTCGGCGGCACCAACGCCTGCCTGATATTCCGCCGCCTGAAGAGCTGAACGCTGGATCGCGGGACGACAGCTCGCCTGGATATCGCGCTAAAGAGCGTCGAGGTACGCGGCCATGCGCTGCCTTTGCGCCGCGTCGGGCAGCGCGCCGGCTGCGGCGCCGAGGTTGTCCTTCATGTGCTCCGGCTTGCTGGTTGCTGGGATCGTGCAGGTGATCGCAGGGTGGCCGACGATCCACTTGAGGAAATACTGCGCCCAGCTCGCGACGCCCAGCTCCTGCGCCCACGGCGGCAGTGGTTTGCCGCGCACGCGGCGGAAAGTGTCAGCGCCGGCGAACGGCCGGTTCGCGATCACCGCGACTTTCATCTCCTGCGCCAGCGGCAGCAGGCGCCGCTCTGCGTCGCGCTCGACGAGCGAATAGTTGATCTGCAGGAAGTCGTAGCTGCCGCGCCTGAGCCAGCGCTCGACCTCGGCATAGGCCGAAGCAGTGTAGTGCGTGATCCCGATGTAGCGCACCTGCCCCTCGCTCTTCCACTGCTCGAGGGTGCGCGTGTGCGTGGCGGCATCGAGCAGGTTGTGGATCTGCATCAGGTCCATGCGCGCGACGCGCAGGCGGCGGAACGATTCCTCCATCTGGCGCACGCCCTCGGCGCGGCCGCTGGTCCAGACCTTGGTGGCGACGAACAGCCGCTCGCGCAGGCCGAGCTCGGCGACCAGGTCGCCTGCGACCAATTCGCTCGAGCCGTACATCGGCGAGCTGTCGATCAACTTGCCGCCGCCTTGCGCGAACAGCGCCAGTACTTCGCGCAGCGGCGCGCGCGCGGCGGCGTCGCCGCCGACGTCGAAGGATTGCCAGGTGCCGACACCGACCACGGGCAGGCGTTCGCCGCTGGCGGGGATCGGGCGTGTGATTGGAGCTTCGGGTGCGGACACGGTCGGGTTCATTCTAGAATAGCGGCCACGCGCCGTCGCGCATGAAGGAGGAACGATGAGCACAGGGGGTTGGATCTTCATCGCAGTGGTGGTCCTGCTGTTGGTTTTCGGCATCACCATCTACAACCGCCTGGTGGCGCTGCGCAATCGGTTCAAGAACTCGTTTGCCCAGATCGACGTGCAGCTCAAGCGTCGCTACGACCTGATCCCGAACCTGGTCGAGGCCGCCAAGGGCTACATCGCGCACGAGCGCGGCACGCTCGAGGCGGTGACCGCCGCGCGCGGCGCGGCGCTGAGCGCGTCGC